>JAQGHK010000700.1 GCA_028288875.1 Phycisphaerales bacterium
CGCCGCGGCGGGACGGAGCGCGCGGACCCGTGGGAGCTACGGGCGCAGCGGCCTTCTTGGCCTTTTGGCGCTCTTCGTATTCTTTCTGTTTCTTCGCTTGTTCGGCCTTCGCGTCAAATTTCGGCAGCGCCTCGTCCATCGACGGATCCCACGGGCCTTCGCCAAAAATCACGGGATAGAACAGTGGACGGAGCAGGTCGCTCTGACCTTGCGGGCTATCGGACCAGCTGCGAAACCAGGTTACTTCGCCGGCATTTTTCGGCAGCGGGTATGGCCAAACGTTGTTCTTCAGGTACGGCACTTCGGTCGGCTCGGCCCAACTGCCATCCGGCATCTGTTCTTGGCGCATCAATTTGATGGCTACTACTGTTGTTGTGCTGCCGGCGCCGGCGGGCACTTTCTCTGCAATGAACGACTGTGAAATTTTGTCGGTCGGGATGCGGTAGCTCAGGCGGACGTAGCTCAGATCCTTGCCCGGCGGAATCTGGCCCGCGACGGGAGCGACGGGCGCGACAGCCGGCGGCTGGGGCTGCCCCGGGGCGGGCGCGGGGGGCGGTGGCTCGCCGTGGTACACGCGCTTCGCAAAGGTCTCAGTGATTTCCGAAGGCGGTAGCGTCGGCAGTTTGGTCACGGGATCGGCCGTGGTGAACTCTTCGCTGCCACGATTGTTTAGCTCGATCTTAGCCGGCAGGCTTCCGAACGCAGAGGACGCCAGGCTGACGATCGGCTTGTCCGTGCCGTCCTTGATCAGTGGCATGAACGACTCAAGCGGACTGACGTTCGCCACCTGTGGCGGCGTGTCGATCGTGGTGCGTTTCAACTCTTCATCGAGTGGATTGGCGTAATTCTTCGCAACGGTGTCATCTACGTCGCCGGAAGACACGGTAGACGTTCCGTTCGGAACGGTAACCGGCGACAGCAAGACGTAAGACCACAACATCCACGCCAGGAACAGACCGCCGATGCCGACGGCGATCCACTGGCAATATTTTTCGAGCACTTCGAGAGCTTTTTCCATGACCGACCCCGTGAGGGTTTACAAATTCAAGCGTTAACCGACCGGCGTAGCAGCAGCCGCAGGCGTCAAGATGCCGCGGATAATGTCCGGCGGCATCAGCGGGCCGATAAATCGGCGGAGCATCAAATACTGGCCCTTCAGATTGACCAGCACCACCGGCCGACTGCCGTAGATGAAGCCCTGCGTATAAGAGACGGCCGCATCAACGGCCTGCACATCGACCGACCGGATCGCCAAGTAGCGATTACGGCCGAGGCTGGCAAGCGTCTGCGGAAGCGTTTCGGCATCGCAGATGATCGCCATGTTGAACGGAAGGACGTCGTACAGATCGTTGGTGACCTGACCGAGCGGATTCTTGACGAAATCGACAGCGACCTTCGCGGCCGGCGTCGGCGGAAGCACCGGGACGTCCGTAGGCGGTGGCGTGCCCGCCGCCGCAGGGACTGGGAGCGTGTACGGCAGCGTGAAACGGATGCCAATGAGCCGCTTGATCGGCGCGTCGATCACGCCGCTTTGGAATTTATCGAGGACGGGCTTGTTCGTTTCGTAAATCGAGCGACAGATTTCCTGCTGCAGCCACAGCCCGACCTGGGCCATGAAGATGTCGTTGATGTTCGGTTCTTTGCTACCGACGATTTTGTCGCTGGCGATGAAGCTGGTCACCGGATCGACATAAACCATCGATTCCTTCGCCACATCTTCTCGCAAGCGGTCGCCCACGGCCGCGCGCTGCTTGGCAACAGCCGCGTCGACTTCCGGCTGGTTCTGAATCGCACCCGCGACGAAGATCGGCATGTCCTGGCGGATGCGGGCTTCGACCTTGTCGGCCCGGTCTTTGATTTCCGTTTCGCTCGGGGGCAACCGGCCGACCAAGGGTGTATCCAGCAACTTCTCAGGCTTGCCTGAAGCGGGAGGGGTGTTATTCGGATTGGCCGGGGGTGGCGTATAGCCACCGCCGCCACCGAAGCCGCCACCACCACCACCAAAACCGCCGCCCCCGAATCCACCGCCGCCACCATAGCCACCGCCGCCGGCACCCGGAACGGACGACACGGATGCCATCAGCTTGCGATAGAGATCCATAAAGCGGTACGACGCGGACAGGCCGGCCCCGGCCTTAAAAACTTCGGGTACAAGTGGCTTAAGCGCATCCGCCTGAACCCGAAGGGCCGCGGTCGCGAAATCTTCAGTCTGCTTTGACCATGCGTCGGTGATCGTTTTGCCCGCCAGAATCGTTTGCTGGGTCGGGAATTTCCTGAGCGGTACGCGTTCTTCTTCCTTGGTGCTCAGAGTCGGCCAGTAGCGCGGCTCCTTCACGACCTTGGCGATGTTGTCACCAACGCCCTGGCTCTTTTTAACCTCGGCTGTCACCTGCTGGTACATGCCGCTGAGGGGGAAGAAAATCAGGACCACGCAGACCACTGCGATGACGCCGCAGATGATGCTGACGAGATTCTTTTTGACGATATCCATGTCTGGGCTCGCTTAAAATTACTGTGCGGGCGTGGCAGCCGTCTGTTGCGGGGCGTTCGGATCAGCGGCGGGCTTCACCCACGGCGTCGGGTCCAGTTCGACACCCAAGACCATTTCGAACTCTTTATCTTCGAGGACCGATTCGCCGGTCAGACGGTCGTTGTAAGACTCGTCGGCTGGCGTGGCGACACCCGGCTGGGGCTGGGGCTGACCACCGAAAGTCGGTGGATAACCCGGCGGCCGCGTCGGGGCGCCGCCTTCGTTTGGCACGGGCGTGGCGGTAAGGGCTGCATTGGCACCGGCGGCGGCCGTCTTGGCGGCCAAGACCGCCGCGTAGTCGGCCGACAGCTTCTGCATGCGGAGTGAATCTTCTTTGATCGGATTCCGCTGCAGAATCCATACGCGTTTAATCGCGTACCGCAGGTTCGGCCGCTTCTCGCTCGGGGCAACGCTCTTGAGCGCGGCCTGCAGGTCTTTTTCGATGTACTCGACGGCCTGATCCAGCGGGCAGGTGATTCGCAGCGTCAGGAAGAAGCCGCGTCCCTTCCCGGTAGGGTCTGGGGCCACGGCGGCCGCTGCCGGGTCCACGGGCATACCACCGAAGCCCCCGATTGCCGTCGTGCCCGCACTGCCGAGCAGCGTCGCGGGGTCACTGGCCATTGGGGGAAGCGCCGTCGCCCGATAGTTCGCATCAGCCAGCTTTGGCGCGATGGCCGGATCGTACTGGCTGAGGATTTCGTTGATCTGGATCAGCTTCCGCTCGCCGCGCGGCACTTTTTTGATTCCCTCGACGTCAGCCTTCTTGATCGCCATCGCCAGCGGTTCCGGCGGCTGTGGAATCGAGTTGACCAGGTCGCTGATGATCTGCGGCCAAAGCGATTTGCCGTCGACCAGCGTGCTCAGATTCGCGTTCATCACGCGCTCAGGCTCGCCCGCGGTCTGTACCTGATTCCACGACGTCGAGAGCGTATTGGCCTGGCTGAGGATCGAGGCATTCTTCTGCCGTTGCGCCTCGGCATTCTTAAACTGAAGGTCTTCGAAGAACAGGCGGGCACCGGCGATCGTCACGCCGCCGACGAACAAGGCTGCGGCGAGACCGAACCATTTCGTCTTGTCCTGCCAGATGCGTTCACGCTGGATCGCCCGTGGCAACAGCGAGCTGTTGACCATCGCGCCGCCCATCGCCTGAACGGCAAGGCCGTAAGCGCCGACGACGCTAAGAAGGTTGTCGCCGAAGGTGGCGCCGAGCTTCGGATCGGTCGGGGCACCGGCGGTGAAGTTCTCGATGCGTTCGACTTGGAGCTGCAAGTTCTGCTGCAGATATTTCTGCAGGCCGGGTAGTTTGAACGTGCTGCCGAGAGCGTAGATTTTCGTGATCTTCGCGTCGCGATGGACGCTGCTGTAGAAGCCGATCGATCGCTGAATTTCAGCAACCAGATCGGCAAACACCGGCCGCATGTGCTGGAAGATCTGGCGGGCATACTTGCTGGTAGCCGCGTTGCGTTTTTCCGTCTCAGCGCGGACGGCGTTGATCTTGAACGCCTTCACCAGGGCTTCGGTGAAGTTGCTGCCGCCGATCGGGATCGAGCGCATCCAGATCGACTGATTGTTGGCAATCAGCAGATCGGTGTTGTCCGTGCCGACGTCGACCACCATCGCCACGCCGTCATTGAACCGGCCGTCGAACTGCAGCGCGTTGTAAACAGCGAGCGGGTTCATCTGGACGTTCTGGACGTTCAGGTCAAAGTCGGTGAAGTAAGCGATGTGCTGGTTCACCAGCTCGCGCCGCATCGCGAAGATGCCGACTTCAATTTCGGGGTTGTCGTCTTCGCGGAAGAGCTGGTAGCTCCATTCCACGTCGTCCAGCGGGAAGGGGATCTGCTGAATCGCTTCGAAGCGAACGATCTCAGGGATCTTCTTCTCTTCGACCGGCGGCAGCTTCACGAAGCGGGCAAAGCTGTTCTGTCCGCTCACGCCGACACTGACGACGCCGCCCTTAGTCGTGTGCCGCTGGACGAAATTCGCCAGCGCGGTCTGAATCAGTTGTTCTTTGTTGTCACCAGCCTGGGAGAGGATGGTTTCGTGTTCGATGAATTCAAAATCATCGACCCGAACACCGTCGCCGTCTCGGACGAGTTTAACCGCCTTTAAGGCGCGGTTGCCGATGTCGATACCCCAGGCGAAACGTGGCGTGGCCATATACGATGCCTCAAGTGTGAAGGGCAGGCCGTTTCCTGGCCCGCAGTCCGCTGCGCGTAGGTGTACCGCGAAAACAGGTTTACATCAATTCCGCTGCGGCGGATCGTCACCCAATAATACGTTTGAGCGGGCCGTAAGGTTTGACGCTTGGGCGGGGAAAGGGTTCCGCTCATTGAAAACGCCCCCGGCCTTCGGCTCCGGGGGCGCTTCCTGTATGCAAAAAGCGTCGCCGGTGGGTTGGGCCAGGGGGGAGGCCCGAATCCGTGGACCCGGCGACGCTGAAAAGCATTATGCCGTGGCCACGATGAGAGAATGATGAGAACCGCGTCGCATTCGCAGCCGCAGCCGCCGCCGTCCCGCCGGCCCGCCCTAAATCGAATAATCCGTATCGAAGGTGTGCGCTTCCTTGATAGCGACGTACACCTTCTGCCCACGCTGCAGGCCCAACTCGACCTGGCGGGGACGGGGAATCTGCGCTTCGACCAAGGTGCCGTCGTCAAGACGCTTTAACGTGACGCTGACGGTTGCCCCGGCAAAGGCCACGTGCTCCACCTCGGCGGCGATGGCGTCACCGGTCTGGCCGGTGACGATTTCTACGTCGTGCGGACGGACATAACTGGTCTTCCCGGCAGGGGCGTGGCCTTCTTCGCCGGGTTCGCCAGTCTGACGCCCGTGGAATTGGTTGACCGTACCGAGGAATTGCAGCACGAATGCATTGGCGGGATGCTCGTACACCTCTTCTGGCGTTCCAACCTGTTCAATCTTCCCCTTGGCCAGCACCGCGATGCGGTCGGCGACCTCAAGGGCTTCTTCCTGAT
>JAQGHK010000024.1 GCA_028288875.1 Phycisphaerales bacterium
GCTGGCGATCGCCGGCCGCTACCGGAATTCCGCGAGTCTGCGGGTCGGACGACGCTTACGCTGCGCCTGGCACCGACCGGCAGCGGTTTTGTTGTCTTCCGACGGTTCACCGCCGGGGGGCCCGCCATTGCCGGGGAAAACGTATCTATTGAATCCGTTGTGGCTTCCGTAAATGGGCCGTGGGAAATTGAATTTGATCCCAAGTGGGGTGGGCCGGCGGTCGCGAAGTTTGCCGCGCTGGACGATTGGTCGCAGCGGCCGGAGCCTGGTATTCGCAATTACTCCGGAATCGCCGTCTATCGTACAACCTTTGATCTTCCGGTTAACAACCCGGCACCCGCCGCGAACCGGCTTAATCTCGGCGATGTGCGGGCGATGGCTCGAGTACGGCTTAACGGAACCGATTTGGGAGTCGTGTGGTGTGCTCCGTGGAGTCTTAAGGTGCCACTCGGCCTTCTCAAGCCAACCGGCAACCAGTTGGAAATCACCGTCGCGAATCTATGGGTGAATCGGCTGATCGGCGACGCTGGACTGCCGGAGAGTGAGCGATTTACCAAAACGACAGAGAACTCCTACCTGCCAAATGACACTCTCAAATCGTCCGGTCTACTCGGCCCCGTCGAGCTTCGATCGCGAAACGAATGACTATGAGCGTGTTGGATTGGGCTTGAGATCGTGTGAGAGTGCGTAAGCGGCCTAATCCGATCATCCTGTAATGTAGCTGGTATTTAATCATCGAAACAATCGGATCGATATGCATCAGCTCAATCGATTTCTTGATCGTGTAGAAACAAAAAGCTGTGATTGCGGTGTCGGCAGGCCAGTGGTGATCGTCGCCTTCGGGGACAGCGTGAGGATGGGCGCGACGAACCTAGACGTCCTCGAGCCCGACGCCGTCTATCACGCGCGGGTAAAACGATCGCTCGAAGCAAGGTATCCGCTTTGCGTGTTCTCAGTCATTAACGCCGGCGTCGGTGGCGATAGCGCGCGGCGAGGGCTGGACCGGATCAAACGTGATGTCCTCCGTTACGATCCCGATCTAGTGTTCTGTCACGCGTACTTTGATTAGTCTGTCAGCATCTCGGCACGGAGGCCGACATGCTGAAGAAGTATCAGGTCACGCTGACGCCCGAAGAACGCGGCGGTTTAGAATCGATGACCCGCCGCGGCCGTGGGGCCGCACGCACGCAGGTGCGGGCCCGGGTGCTGCTCAAGTGCGACGAGAGTGAGGGCGGGCCGGCACCGGCCGATGCGCTCGAGTGCGGCACGGCGACGGTGGCCCGCGTGCGGCAGTGTTCGTTGAAGAAGGCTTGGACGCCGCGCTGCGGCCCAGGCCCTCGACACGGGCGTACGCCCGGCGGTTGGACGGGACGGCGAGGCCCGGCTGGTCACGCTCGCCTGCTCGGCCCCGCCGAAGGGGCGTGACCGCTGGACGCTGCGGCTCCTGGCCGACCGGATGGTGGTGCTGGGGCACGCCGAGGGATCGCTCAGTTACGAGACGGTGCGGCGTGCTCTTAAAAAAATGAGCTGAAGCCCTGGCTGCGGAAGATGTGGTGCATCCCATCCGAAGCCGACTGTGCGTTCGTGGCGGCGATGGAGGACGTGCTGGAGGTTTATAAACGTCCGCAAGATCCGAAGCGGCCGATGGTCTGCATGGATGAGACGAGCAAGCAGTTGATCGGCGAGATCCGCATGCCTTGGCCGGCCCGGCCGGGCGACGTCGCACGCTTCGACTGCGAGTACGTTCGCCATGGCACGGCCAACCCGTTCGTCGCCTCCGAGCCGTTGGCGTGCGTGCGACAGGTCGCGGTGACCGAAAACCGCACGCGGTGAGACTGGGCATGGTTCATCAAGGACCTGCTCGATCAGCAGTACAAGGATGCCGACAAGGTCGTGCTAGTGATGGACAACCTGAACACGCACTCGGTCGCCAGCCTGTACGAGACGTTCGAGCCGGCCGAGGCATGGCTGTTGGCCGAGCGGCTGGAAGTGCATCACACGCCCAGGCACGGCAGTTGGTTGAACATGGCAGAGATCGAACTGGGCGTGATGAGCCGCCAGTGCTTGGGCGACCGTATTGACGACAAAGCCGTGCTCGACGAGCGGGCGCGGGCGTGGGCAGTCTCCTGCAATAAAGAACGACGCCGAGCCGACTGGCAATTCACAGCTGCCGACGCGCGCATCAAGCTCAAGTGGCTTTACCCATCAATCCAAAAGTGACAGAACACTAGTGCTTGTGAGCTTTGGTCTGAATGACGCCTGCACCGAGCCGGCGTCGGCCGACTCATTTTTACGCGGCTACGACCCGGCAAGAAACCGCAACCACAAACACGTTGCGGCGTTCAGACCCGCTACAGCGGCGACGTTTACGCGCAGCTTCCGCCGCTTGGGCGACCAGGCCAGCCTACGCCGGCGTGCATCAATGAGGACATCAACCAAATCGTCGGTCTGATTCGACCGGCAGGCAACGCCATCCCTCTAACCCCGCCAATGATGTGCCCCCGTCTGAGCGAGGAAGTCGCGCCGGAGCACCGAGAGTTGCGGGCACGGTTCGTCGGCGTACAAAACAACGGAGTGCTCGCGCAGTTCGCAGACGTCATCCGCAGCGTGAGCGTCTCGACTTCGACTGCCGTCGCTGACGTGTACGAAGCGTGGGCCAATTTGTCCGCGAACGGCGTCGATACGACTGCGATGCTGGCTAATGGCCTGAATCATCCCAGCGGCGATGCGCACCGCATCGCGGCCGAGGTTTTGATGAAGGTGATCGAAGGTGCTTGGGACGGACGTGAGGGACCTGTGCTACGGAGAACAACCGAACCGTGACAAATCAGGACCGCATGGTCAGGGCTCGGGGCGACGACCGAACTTCCAGGTCCGACCACTGCCACACTAAACCCTCGTTAGTCTCTTGGCGTCGGATGATAGGAGAAGTTGACGGTATATCTGTGCCGTCGAGCAGTTCGACGGCACAAGCCAACGTCAGATCGGCTTGGCTGAGATCGAGCTCGATCTCAGGCCCTTCGTAAAGAACCGCATTGAGATAGACGCTTCGGTCGTTGCGATGCGAGAGCATCCAGCGGACTGGCTTCCCCATAAACTCGCCCGCTGCCGTGTGAACGATTGCGCAGCGCCCGCCGGCAGAGAGTTCGAAGCGCCATTCGTCCAACTGTCGCGCCTGTGCTCCCGGTCCGGCCAGGGAGACGATCACGCGTAGATCGCGCATCGGATAGCGATTGTCCGGCCGGCGGTCGAGCGTCATGTGGAAGGTGCCGGAATCATGGCAGATTGACCACGCCGACAAAGCCCGAGGTCCGCGCTGCATCTGATAGACCACGCCGGCGGCCAGATCGCGTCCGTTGAACATCATGCGTGCGCGCAGGATCGATGCACCACCGTCTGTTCCATTTACCGCTGCCCAGTATGCGAGCAGCACACGGCGTTGGGTCCACGTGATATCACGATTGATCGTCCCAAAGCAGACGTCGCGCGTGAACCAGGTGGTGCCAACGACGTCGCCGTGCTTGTCGGCAGAGAAGCGTGTGCGGACTTCGAACGGATCGCTTGGAAGTTCGCGGAACCTTGGGAGAAATTCCTCGGGGCACGGAAGGGCACGCACGACGTCGATCTTGCCGATCAGCGAATCAGGGCGGGATTCGTCGTCTTCATTGCCGTGTACAGGTATACCGGTCTGTTCGGTGAGATAGGCGGCAAGACGTGACGTAATCCAGTTGCTGTACGCACGACTCTGCGGCCCGGCAAGCTGGCCCGTTGCAGGATGGAACCGCTCAGCGATTGCTTGCCAAGCGAGCCGTCGTAGCATCTCGGAGGCTGCCCTGAAGGATTCATCCTTGACGAGCATCAGCCCACGCTCGGCCTCTTCGATCAGGATACGCGTGTAGGCGGGGGAGTTGTATTCGGAGAAGCCGCCGGTTTGGTTGCGGAGGTCCACTACCGCGTTAATTCGCTGGCGAGCGTAGTCGAGCAAGCCCGCATCTACGAGCAATTCACCGGCAGTCGCGCAGGCGACCGCGCCCATGATGGCGATGTTAGTATACGCAGGCGTGACGTTCCGCCGGAAGATAGCCATTGCCGCGTGATGCAGTGCCCGACGCGCGCCAGCAGTAGTGGCGGGACGAAGCTGTTGAAGATGCATGATCAACGCCTGCGCGAGCCTTACACCGATGAAGTCAGCCCAGTTCCAGTCGGCCGGGCTCATTTGCTCTGGGGCCTCCTCGGCAAACCAACCCCAGATGCCGTAGTGCGGAAGCAGGGGATCGGTGACCTGCAGCGAAACAATGCGGTCGATCACGTCATTCGCCCGCTCGACGTGAATGGGCTGGTCCGAACGGAGCATTGCCAACGCGTCGTTCATCGACTCGCACGTCGAATGGGCATGTGCGCCATCAGCGATCAGCGTGTGATAGCCCGGCGTGACGGCTGTGGTCCAGACCAAGTGCATTCCCGGATCGAAATCGCGGTCAATGCGTTG
>JAQGHK010000038.1 GCA_028288875.1 Phycisphaerales bacterium
TAACTGCTCTCACGATCGAACGGTTTGCGGCCCTCACCCGTCCCCTCTCCCGGCAATACCGGGAGAGGGGACGGAAGGCCGCTTTCCTTGATCAATTCACCAATCAATCGATCCCGTGTTCGGCTAACCAACGTTCCGCGTCGATCGCGGCTTTGCAGCCCATGCCGGCGGCGCTGATGGCTTGGCGGTAGACCTGATCGGTCACGTCGCCGGCGGCGTAGACGCCCTCAATATTCGTGAGCGTGCGGAATCCGTCCGTCAGTTTCACGTAGCCGACGGGGTCCAGCCCCAGCTTCGTTTCGCGAAGGAAGTGCGTATTCGGCGTATGGCCGATGGCGACGAACAGGCCCTTTACTTCAATGTCGTGCATCGCGCCGGTCTGCAGGTTTTTCAGCCGCAGTTTTTCCAGATGAGCCATGCCCAAAACGTCATCGACGACCGAGTGCCAGATGACTTCGACTTTCGGATTGCTCAGTACGCGCTTCTGCATCACCTTGCTGGCGCGGAACTCGCCGCGGCGGACGATGATGTACACCTTGCTGGCGAACTTGGTCAGGTACGACGCCTCTTCCATGGCCGTATCGCCGCCGCCGACGACGGCCACGGGCTGATTGCGGAAGATCGGCAACGCGCCGTCGCACACCGCACACGCGCTCACGCCGCCGCCGCTGGTGGCCAGGCGAAGCTCGTTCGGCAGGCCCAGCCAGTTGGCGCTGGCGCCGGTGCTGATGATGACGCTGTGGGCTTCGATCACCGTGTCATCGCTGGTGGTCAGCTTGAACGGCTTGCTGTCGAAATCACAGCGGACGACGTCTAACGTCTCCACACGCGTGCCGAAGCGCACGGCCTGGTCCTTGAACTTCTCCATCATCTCCGGCCCGGTGATGCCTTCGGGGAAGCCGGGATAGTTTTCGACTTCCGTCGTCAGCATGAGCTGGCCGCCGGGGAGCTGGATGGAGGGCGTTTGCTTGGGAACGCCTTCCAAGACGAGCGGATTGAGGTTCGCACGAGCGGCGTAAATAGCGGCGGTCCAGCCGGCGGGGCCGGAACCAATGATGACGACTTTCTCTGCCATAATTACATTCTAGGAGCACTCGCCCGCTCATGCACGGGGGCGCGTATGATGCCGCCATGTATGGCAACCTGTTCATTGGCTATCTGCAGACCGATCCGGCCTATTTTTTCGCCGTTGTCATCACGGTCGTGATCAGCATCACCCTGCACGAACTGGCCCATGGGTATGCGGCGATAAAGCTGGGCGATGACACGCCGATCTTCACGGGTCACATGACGATGAACCCGCTCGTGCACATGGGCGGCATCTCGCTACTGCTGCTGGCGATGATGGGGATCGCCTTCGGGGCGATGCCGGTGGATCGCACGCGATTGCGCGGCAAGTACGGCGAGGCCATCATGGCCGGGGCGGGCCCGGCGACGAATTTTGTCCTCGCAGCACTGGCGTATGTGGGGCTTGGGCTCTGGGAGCGCTTCGATCATACGCCGTACGCGCAGTGGACGCCGGCCGCGACAAATGGGAAGTACTTGCTGCTGATCTTTGCGATGTACAATTTTCTTCTAGGCCTCTTTAACCTCATCCCGCTGCCGCCACTGGACGGCTCATGGATCGCGGCAAATGTGTTCCCGGCATACCGACGGTGGCTGTCGCACGATCTTGTGCGAGGCGTGGCCAGCGCGTTGATGTTCGCGGCATTTCTGGTGGGCGGATATGTGCTCACGCCTGTCGCGTTAAAGACGACCTTGAAGATCGAACAGCTCATTTCAAGCCGCTCAGAATTTCATTTTGCTCAAATCTTCCGACGGATTTCGATTACGAATCCTGAGCAAGCGAAGGAAGATGACGAAACGGTCGAGATGTTTCGTCACTCTCCTCAACTCCAAGAGCATTACGGTGTCGTTTACGATTAAAACGCCCGCTCGTATTGAATCGGCGGCTTAATCGCCTCCTTCACCCCGAGCTGCGCCGCGGCGTGCAGGGGGAAGTACGGGTCGCGCAGCGACTGCCGGGCCAGCAGGACGAATTCGGCATCGCCGGATTCGACCACCTGATTGGCCTGTTCGATTCCAGTGATCAGCCCGACAGCGGCTGTTGCGATGTTGGCTTCGCGGCGGATGCGGGCGGCGAAGGGCACCTGATAGCCAGGCGTGCTGGGGATCTTGGCCTTGGGCACGTTGCCGCCGCTGCTGCAGTCGATGCAATCGACGCCGAGTGCCTTCAGGCGGCGCGAGAGCTCGATCGATTCCTCGATCGTCCAACCATCGTCGACCCAATCCGTGCAACTGACACGCGTCCAGAGCGGCACGCCGTCGGGGATGGCTGATCGAATGGCCGTGGCGATTTCGACCAGCAGGCGAATGCGGTTATCGAAGCTGCCGCCGTAGGCGTCGGTGCGCTGGTTGCTGAGCGGCGAATAGAAGTTGTGCAGCAGGTAGCCGTGAGCGGCGTGGATTTCCAGCATCTTGAAACCCGCCGCCAACGCCAGCTTCGCACTGGCAACGAACTTCTCGCGCATCTGCCCGATCTGCTCCAGCGTCATGGCGAGGGGCTCGATGTAATCGTCTTTAAAGTTGATGGCGCTCGGCCCGATCGGCCGCCAGCCGCCTTGGGTTTCAGGGATGCCGCTATGGCCTTCCCAAGGAACCTGCGTCGAAGCCTTTCGCCCGGCGTGGGCGAGCTGAATGCCCGGCACCGCGCCTTGGCCGCTGATGAACGCCGTGATGCGCGACCACGCCTCGGCCTGCGCATCGCTGTAGATCCCCGCGTCGCCCGGCGAGATCCGGCCGATCGCTTCCACACCGCTCGCTTCAGCGATCACCAGCCCCGCGCCGCCCACCGCCCGGCTGCCCAGGTGCACGAGATGCCAGTCCGTCGGCACGCCGTCGGTGCAGCTGTACTGGCACATCGGCGAGATGCCGATGCGATTGCGGTAGGTCACAGAACGTTGCGTAAACGGGGACAGCAGCTTGGCCATGTCGGATGATAGGACGGCCGATCAAAACGCGGCGGGGATGTCCCGGCCGGGCTGGCGGGCGTGCTCGATGCGGGTGCGGTGATTGGCCGAAACGTCCGGCGGCAGGGCATCCAACGCGAAAAAACGCACGTCGAGCGATTCATCGTCCGCCACGCGCGGCGTGCCTGCGACAATTCGGCAGCGGAACGCCACCGTCACGTATTGGGCCAAGTCCTGATTCGGGTACTGAATCACGGGCGATCCGTACACGCCGCTGACGCGTTCGATTTCGATCGTAACGCCGGTCTCCTCCAACGCCTCACGAACAGCGGTCTCGGCCGGGCTTTCGCCGGGGTCGCAGATGCCGCCGATTGTGGCCCACTTGCCGTTATCGCTGCGCTGGCCGAGCAGGATCTCGCCAGCGTCGTTGAAAATCAGCACCGACACCGCCGGCATGAGCAGCAGATCGTGGCCGATGTGCTGGCGAATGGCGTGAACATGCGGCGGTAATGGCATGGGCGAAATTCCTTACCCGGCCATCGCCGCCAACACGGCCTCAGTCACCTGCTGCGTGCCGGCCGTGCCGCCGAGGTCGCGCGTGTGATTCTTTGGATCGGCGACGACCTTCCGGCAGGCATCGTTGATCGCCGTGGCGGCCTTGGCCTGTTCCAGGAAGTCCAGCATCATCGCCACGCTCAGGAACGTCGCGATCGGGTTAGCCAGGCCCTTGCCGGCGATGTCCGGGGCGCTGCCGTGGACGGGCTCGAACATGCTGGCAGTTGTCTTTTTCGGGTTCAGGTTGCCGCTGGCGGCCATGCCCATGCCACCCTGAATAGCGGCGCCCAGATCGGTGATGATGTCGCCGAACATGTTGGTCGTGACGATCACGTCGTAGCGCTGTGGCTGGGTGACCATGTACATCGTGCAGGCGTCGACGTGGTCGTAACCCGTCTCCAGGCCGGGGTAGTCCTTCGAGACTTCCTCAAACGCCCGCATCCACAGGTTGTGGGCGTAGCGCAGGACGTTGGTCTTGGCGACCAGGGTGACCTTTTTTCGGCCGAATTGTTTGGCGTATTCAAACGCATAGCGAATGCAGCGCTCGACACCATGGCGGGTGGTGACTTCGATCTGGTTGGCCACCTCGTGCGGGGTGTTTTTGTAGAGGAAGCCGCCGTTCTGGCAGTAGAGGCCCTCGGTGTTCTCGCGGACGATCACCATGTCGATGTCGTTGGGGCCGGCGTTTTTGAGCGGAGTCGGGACGCCGGCCATCAGCTTCGTCGGGCGGAGGTTGATGTACTGGTCGAGCTCGAAGCGCATGCGCAGGAGGATCTCGGTCTCGAGGATT
>JAQGHK010000042.1 GCA_028288875.1 Phycisphaerales bacterium
TCGGATTACGCAGTTCTATAACGGCTCACGCTGCTGCCCTTCGCGCGCATCACTGTTGACGGGCCTCTATGCCCAACAGACCGGCGTCGGTCTGATGACGGGCCGAGGAAAAGAGCCCGGTTACACCGGCGCGCTCAATGAAAGCTGCGTCACGCTGGCAGAGGTACTGAAATCTGCCGGGTATCAGACGTTTATGTCCGGCAAGTGGCACGTGGGCGATGACGTGCTCCCCACCTCGCGCGGCTTTGATGACTTTTACGGTTTCTACACCGGGTACACCGTCAATTCGTACAACCCGAACCAGATGATCCGCCTGCCCGCCGGCCGGCCGACCCACAAGTATGAGTCGGGAAAGTTCTACGCCACGGATGCGATCACCGATTACGCGCTCGACTTCGTGAATCAGGGCCGAAAAGACACGGCCCGCCCGTGGTTTCTATACCTCGCCTACCAGGCCGCTCATTTCCCGCTCCAAGCGCCTGCCGACGAAGTGAAGCCATATGTCCCGACGTATCTGAAAGGCTGGGACCAGATTCGCACGGACCGGCTGGAGCGGATGAAGAAGCTCGGCGTGCTGCCGGCGGATAGCGTGCTATCGCCTCGCAGCGCGATCCCACACGTCAACAACGCCAAGCGCGACGGCCTGGATACTAACGTTAATCCCTCATGGGTTTAGCTGCCGCATGACCGGCAAATTGACCTCGCTTACCGAATGGCGATTTACGCCGCGATGGTCGAACACATGGACCGCGGTATTGGCCGGGTGATTGATGATCTCAAGGCGCATCATGAACTCGACAACACGATCGTGTTCTTTCTCAGCGACAACGGCGCGTGTGCGGAGTGGGCTCCCTTTGGGTTCGATGCCAAGCTCTCAATGCCGGCGGGCGATGGAACCGCCGGCACGGGCCACGGCTTCGGCGGAAACTCCGGCGTGCCGCCGGTTCTTCACACCGGCGATGCCCTCGCGACGATGGGCCAGCGCGTCGCCGGGATGACGGGCATCGGCTACGGCAGCGGCTGGGCGAATGCCGGCAACACGCCCTTCCGCATGTACAAGCACTATGGGCATGAAGGCGCGATCTCGACGCCGCTGATCGTCCACTGGCCGGCCGGATTCGCGGACCGCGGCGTGTTCCGCCAGCAGGTCGGCGACGTGATCGACCTCATGCCGACGCTGGCCGAACTGGCCGGCGCAACGTATCCGAAAGAGGCACGCGGCCACCCCATCCTGCCGCCGGAAGGCCGGAGCCTGGTGCCCGCCTTCACGAACCAAGCAGTCGATCGCGATGCGCTCTACTGGGAGCACGAGAACAACAAAGCCGTTCGCGTTGGCGATCTGAAACTCGTCGCCCTCGCCAATGGGCCGTGGGAGCTTTACGACCTGTCCAAGGATCGCTCCGAATTGCACGACTTGGCCGCGGCGATGCCCGAAAAGGCCAAGACGTTGAAAGCGATGTGGGAGGCGTGGGCCCAGCGATGTCACGTCTACCCGAAGCCGGGCACCGGCGCCGGCAATCAACTGGAGACTGCCCGGTCAGACCTGATTCAGGATTGATGGACCGCGCGGAGGCCGCTGTCGCGGCTCAGATACCAATCGGCGTGCCGTGCCTAATCTAATCGACATCAATCGCCCCGTCGTGTTATTTGAGATTCCAATCGCCTATAAATCCCATAGGTGAGATTCCGAATACTTGAAGTCGTAGCGAGTTGCTCCCGGCCCGCCTTTGTTTCCCGATATAGCTTAGAAGAACGATCCGTCATGAAAAACCGTAACGCTTTCACTCTGGTCGAACTCCTTGTCGTGATCGGCATCATCGCCATGCTGATCAGCATCCTGCTCCCGACGCTGGCCAAGGCACGCCAGTCGGCCTATACGGCATCGTGCCTCTCGAATCTGCGCACACAAGGACAGGCGATCTCGCTGTACGTGCTTTACAACAAGGGCCTGTTGCCACCGTCTTCCACGGCTGATGACAAACAGCACATCGGATCAATCCTGGCGGCTCAGTTAGGCGTGGGCGACGGCACTATCGCCAGCGCGAAAAATTCGGATACGTTCCGCACGCGCGGCGTGAGCCTTTGCAAGTCGGGTTTCTTCACCAGCAATCCAGCCCTCGCCCCGCAAAACCAGAACCAGAATAATTACTCCGCTCACCCATTGCTCCTGCCGGACATGACCCTGAAATACCCGGCGGGCTTTCCCGGCATCCTGAACCCGACGACCGTCGTTCGCCGCCAGTACAAGGCCTCGCGAATCCGCAACTCCGCGGAAATCGTGCTTCTGTTCGATGGCGTTCAAAACACGACGACCGGCAACGCCAAATACGATGGCCGGATGATCGACAACCAGCGCATCTCCGATACAGCCAACACCAACCCCGGCCTGACGTTCCTTCTCAACACGTTCAACACCGACCTGAACACGTCAATCGACGGCGGCCCCAACCAAGATGCGCCGAACGAAACCGTCGACGCCACGACCAAGGTGTTCGGCAACATCCGTTGGCGGCACGGGCGAAACAACGTGGCCAATTTCCTGTTCGCCGACGGACATGCCGAAGGCCGGGGCTACAACTCCCGCCTGAACACGGCCCTGCTTCGCCGCAACGTGTATGTCCCCGCGCCCAATTGATGGCCCGCGTCGGGGCTTGCCTAAAAGGCAGAATTGGAAGGATTGTTGGTGAAGGCCTCCGATTCCCGCACGCAATCATCAGCAGTGCCGACGCGCCATACGATCTGCGGCCCCGCACTTGTTCCGAAGGCCATCCCGCCGTTAAGATCAATTGCGTCATCGCTGTGCCGAGCTAAACCCTTGGCACAGCGATGAAGGCGCTCGAGCAGGCCGGTGTTCAACATCGCCTTGCTTGAGCCGGAATCGCGGGCGTAATTCAGTGGTAGAATGCCAGCTTCCCA
>JAQGHK010000071.1 GCA_028288875.1 Phycisphaerales bacterium
GGCGCGCTTGAAGGCGCCGAGGCTTTCCATGATCGCGCGTTCTTCCTCGATCCAGCCGTTCTGGGCGGCGGCCATCAGCATGGCGTATTCGCCGGACACCTGGAACGCGAAGGTCGGCATGGAAAAGGCGTCGACCACCTGGCGCACGATGTCCAGGTAGGGCATCCCCGGCTTGACCATGACCATGTCGGCCCCCTCGGCGATGTCGAGCGCGACCTCGCGGAGCGCCTCGTCGCCGTTGGCGGGGTCCATCTGGTAGGTCCGGCGGTCGCCGAAGGCTGGTGTACTCTCGGCGGCGTCGCGGAACGGGCCGTAGTAGGCGCTGGCGTATTTCACGGCGTAGCTGAGGATCGGAATGTTGGGGAAGCCGCCGTCATCGAGACCTTTGCGGATGGCGGCGACCATGCCGTCCATCATGCCGCTGGGGGCGATGACATCAGCCCCGGCCTTGGCGTGATTGACGGCCTGCTGGGCGAGGAGCGCGAGGGTCTTGTCGTTATCCACATCGCCGCCGCTGGACGTTGAAGTGGCATCCGTCAGCGGGCCGCAGTGGCCGTGGTTGGTGTATTCGCACAGGCAAAGATCGGTGACGGCCGCCATCGCGATCTTCCGCTTCTTCGTCTCGCGCACGATCTGGCAGACGACATTGCTCTCACGGATCGATTCGCTGCCGGTGGCGTCCTTCTTGGCCGCGTCGATGACGCCGAAGGGAAGGTACGCCCTGAAGCCGGCGTTTGCCCGCTCCGCCAGCCAATCGGCGGCGACATCCACCGACATCTGAAACACGCCCGGCATGCTGCCGATCGGCCGCTTGACGCCGGAACCTTCGCACACGAACACGGGCACGATGATGTCGCTTCGGCGCAGCACCACGCGCTGCAGCATGTCGCGTAATTGAGGCTGCTGACGAAGGCGGCGCGGGCGGATGATTCCGTCGAACATAGACTGCCATGATAGACGGACCGCATCCGGGTGCCACAGGTCGCGGTACTCCGAGACCTGTGTGCCTTCAGGAACGGCGCGACGCCACAGGACTCGGAGTACCGCGACCTGTGGCACCCGGCTATCATCGAACCCATGCCCGTTCGCTTCGTCATAGGCCGCGCCGGTTGCGGCAAAACGCACTTCCTGCGGGAACGGCTGGTCGAACACGTAAAGCCCGACCCGCTGATGGCGCGGGTGACCTATCTGGTGCCGAAGCAGGCCACGTTCATGACGCAGCGGGCCGTCGCCACCGATCCGCGGCTGGGCGGGTACACGGGCATCCGCATCGCCTCGCCGGACGAACTGGCCGAGACCGCCCTTGTGGAAACCGGCCGCCCCGCCGGCGCGCGGCTGGACGCCGCGGGCCGCTCGTTGCTCATCGGCCACCTGCTGCGGCAAAGCGCCGGCGACCTGGAACACTTCGGCCGCAGCGCCGGCCGGCCGGGCCTGGCGGGCGAGATCGACCGCACCTTCGGCGAGTTCGAACGCGCCGGCCGCACGCCGGAGGAACTTGTCGAGCTGGCCGCCACCTCCGAACAGGCCGATACCGCCCGCCAGCAGCTCGGCCGAAAGCTGCGCGATCTTTCTCGCCTCTACAGCAGCTATCAGGCATTCCTCGTTTCGCACGGGTTCGATCCCTACACCCGCCAGCAAACCGCGCCCGATGCCATTGCCAGCTGGTCCGGTGCGCAGGATGCCCTCGTCCTCGTCGACGACTTTTACGACTTCACGGTCTACGAACGGCAAATCATCGTGGCCCTCGCCGGTGTCGCGCGGCAAACCTTCATCTCAATGATGTTCGACGCCGCCTCCCCACTAGCGGCCGACGCGAACCTGATGCCCGAAGAGCTCGGCCTGTTCCGGCGGACCGAAGAAACGTATCGCCGGCTGCATTTCGCATTGAAAAGCGCCAGCGTGCCGATCGACCCGCCGCTGTTGCTGTCGGCCGCCAAGCGATGGCAATCGCCGGGCTTGAACGCCGTTGCTCACGCGCTCGACGCCACGCCGCCGAACCCCGTAGCCGGGAAAGATGATGTTCGCCTCTGCCTCGCCAGCGACGCGCGCGATGAGATGGAAGTGGCCGCCCGTGAGGTCAAGCGGCTGCTGTTTCAAGGCTATCGCCTTCGCGAGATCTGCGTGCTGGCCCGTTCCATCGACGGCCACAGCGCCCACGTGGAAGCCGCCTTCAGCGAGCACGGCATCCCGTACTTTCTCGATCGCCGTCGCCCCGCCGTGCATCACCCGCTGGTGCGGACGATTCAGGCGATCGGCCAAATCGTGCAGACGCGCTGGGCCCACGACGGCGTGTTCGATCTGCTCAAGGCCGGGCTGACCAAGGTCGAACCGTACACGGTCGATCTGCTCGCCGACTACGTGATGCAGCACCGGCTGACCGCTTCGGCATGGCCGCGTGAGCAGGCTTGGAACTACAGCCGGTTGGATGAAGAAGACCCCGAAGGTCGCCGGCTGTTTAGCCCGGAAGACATCGCCGAAGTGAACAACGCCGCGAAGCTGGTCCGCGAAGCTATCGGCCCGCTCGCCGCGCCGGCAAACATCGACGCAGACCGCCCCATCGCCGAACGCGTGACGGATCTCATCAACGCCCTTGAGCGGTTGAACATTCGCGACGCGATGCACGCCCGCATCACCGCCGCCGACGAGGCCGGGGAAATCGAGCGGCGTGAAGAGGAAGAACAAGTCTGGGCCAGTTGGACCGAGCTGTGCGACCGCTTCCATGAACTGCTCGGCGACGTCACGCTGAAGGGCACCGAATTTTTCCGCCTGCTGCAGACCTCACTCGACGGGCTCGACCTGTCGATCGTGCCGCCGACGCTCGACCAGGTGCTGGTGGGCTCGGTCGATCGCACGCGCGTCGGCCAGCCGAAGGCGGTGATCGTCATCGGCCTGAATGAATGCGATTTCCCGCTCTGCCAATCCGAACGGCCGATCCTGAATGACGCCGATCGCGTGCGGCTGCTGGAGGCCGGGCTGGAGGTGGAACCGCCGACGCGGACCGCCCTGCTGACCGAACGATTCCTTGGCTATGTCGCCCTCACGCGTGCGAGCGAAAAGCTGATCCTGATCCGCACTGAGTGTGATCGCCACGGCCAGGATTGCGCCGCCTCGCCCTTCTGGGACCACGCGCACAAAGCACTCACCGACGCCAAACCGGAAGCCCGCAAGACCAGCATCGAGCGGATCACCACGCCGGCGCAGGCTGTGTCGCATCTGCTCGGCTGGGCGCGCAGGCAGCATGCCACGATCGAGGCATCGGCGGAGGCCTCGCTGTATCAGTGGATGACATCGTCGCTGATTCCACCGGTGGTAGACGTTCGCGATCGCGCGTGGCCGGCGCTGACGCATCGCAATGCGGCCGCCCTATCGCCCGCCGTCGCGGCCAAGCTGTTTCCGTCGCCGCTGGAAGGAAGCGTGTCGCGCTTCGAGTCGTTCGCCGCCTGCCCGTTCCAGCACTTCGCCCGCTACGGCCTTCGCCTGCAACGGCCGACGTCGGCGGAGTTCACGGCGATGGATCTGGGTAGTCTGTATCACGCCGTGCTGGACGATCTGGTGGCCGGGACGATTGAGCAGCGCTTGGATTTCGCCAAGGCCGACCCGCTGAGTCGCGAGGAGATTCGCGGTGTGTCGCGCGAGCTGGCCAAGACCATCGGCGAAGAGCTGTTCCTGTCGGATGCGCGCAGCCGCTTCACGCTGGACCAACTCGACAGCACGGTGCACAAGCTGCTGAAGTCGCAGCAGGTGACCGCCGGCGTCGGACAATTGCGACCCCAGCACACGGAACTGACATTCGGCCCCGATCCGGATGACGACCTGCCGGCTCTGGAACTGACCACACCCGCCGGCCACAGCGTGCGGCTGCGCGGCAAGATCGATCGCGTCGATACCAACGAAGGGCCGAGCGCGTTCTCCGTGATCGATTACAAGCTCGGCGGCGAATCGCTCGATTACGGCTACGTCGCCTACGGCCTGATGCTGCAGCTGCTGACGTACCTGCTGGTGCTGCGCGAACACGGCAGCAAATTATTTGATCGCCCGCTCCCACCGGCGGCCGCGCTCTACGTCAAAGTGCTGCGCGGCCTGGAAAGCGTCGATCATCCTGACGAAGCCGCCGAGCCTGATACGGAGCCGTTTCACCTGAAGACCAAACCGCACGGCGTCATCAGCCGCGACTGGGCGAATACCATCGACCCCGAAATCGCTCCGGGCACCACCAGCAAGGTCGTGAACTACAAATTGAAAAAGGATGGCGATTTCGCCGCCACCGGCAATGACGGCGTGGATCACGCCGTGCTGAGCGATCTGATCGACTACGTGCGCAAGCAGATCGCCGAATTGGCCGACCGCATCATCGCCGGCGAGATCGCGGTGCACCCCTACATGATCGGCAAGGACACGCCCTGCCAGCTGTGCGATCTGCACCGGGTCTGCCGGATCGATCGATCAATGAATCGCTATCGCTCGCTGCCCGTGCTGGGAAAGGCCGAGGCGATCGACCGGATTCGTGGCATCGCGCCGAGCCCGACAGCACCTGCGACTGGCGGCTCGAATGATTGAGAACGCCACCGAAGCCCAGCGTCGTGCGATCGTGACGCACGACCGTAATCTGCTCGTCAGCGCCGCGGCCGGCAGCGGCAAGACGGCCGTGCTGGCGGAGCGCTGCGCGTTTCTCGTCGCGGAAGCGCAGCCGCCCTGCAACGCGGACGAATTGCTGGTCGTGACGTTCACCGTGGCAGCCGCGGAAGAAATGCGGCGACGCATCGGTGTCGCGCTCTCGCGCCGCGCCCAAGAAGCGACTGACCCGCGCCTAGTCCGCCAGCCGCTGCTGCTGGCCGGCGCGCAGATCGGGACGATTCACAGCCTATGCAGTTCGATCCTGCGCCGGCATTTCCATGAAGTCGGCCTGGATCCGAACTTCCGCCTGATGGACGACGACGAAGCCAAGCTGCTTCGCCGCGACACGGCCGATCTGCTAATCGAACGAAAGCTGGAAGGGCCAGAGGCTGAGCGAACGGTGCGGATGCTGGAAGAATACGCCGGCGGCTCGACATCGCGCCTCGTCAACACCCTTCTGAACCTGCACGGCCGGCTCAGCAGCCTGTGCGACCCCGGCCACTGGGTGGCCGAACGGCGCGGGCGACTAGTCGAAGCATCCGAAAAACCGCTGCGCGAATCGCGCCTCGGCCATGCCGCGCTGGCGATCCTGCAGCAGCGGCTGGAAACGCTAAAGCTGATGGCCGGCCGGCTGGTGATCGTGTTCCGCGACGCCGGCATTACCCAGTACATCCAGCCGACGATCGAACTGCACACCGCCGTGAATGAGTGGTCGGACGCCGTGGCGAACCGGCCATTCGATCAGGCGGCCGACATCATCCGCAGCACCGCGTTCGGTCGCCTGGCGCCGATGAAAGATGTAGCTATCCGGGAACGCTACAAGCCGCGAATCGATGCGCTCAAAGCGCAGATCAACGCGTTTGCGAAGACCAACCTGTTTCTATTCACCGAATCGGCGCTGCAGTCCGAACTTAAGAAAACCCTGCCGGCCGTCGACGCGATCAACGCCTTAGTAAACGATTTCGATTACGCGTACACCGCCGCGAAGCGAGAGACGAACGCGCTCGATTTTGCCGACCTTGAGCGATTCGCCCTCAATCTTCTTCGCGACGATAAAACGGGCGGGCCGACGCCAGTTGCTGAAGAATATCGCCAGCATTTCAAGCACGTGCTGATCGACGAATACCAGGACGTGAATGAACTTCAGGACACGCTGCTGGCCATGCTATCGCGCGAGGGCGAGGGGAATCTGTTCTGCGTCGGCGATGTGAAACAAAGCATCTACCGATACCGCCAGGCCGATCCGGCGCGGTTCATCGCGAGCGACAAGCGCTACTCGGACGGCGATCCGCTCGAGGGCGAAGTGATCAACATGCGGAAGAATTTCCGCTCGCGCGGGCCGCTGCTGGAATCGCTCAACGGCATGTTTGAGGCGCTGATGACCGAAGCATCGGCGGAGGTGGATTACGACGATTCGCAGCGGCTGGATCCCGGCGCGACGTTTCCCGAAGAAGAAGGCGGCCTGACCGGGCGGCCGATCGAACTGCACCTGATCGAAAAGAAGCCGGCGGCGCAGGTGTCGGATTACGACGCCGATGAGCGCGAGGCCGTGCTGGTGGCCGCGCGGATCAATGACATGCTCGGCCGCAACGGCACGCCGCCGGTGCGCGTGGCCGATCGAAACGGCACCAGCCGCGACGCCACGCCAGGCGATTTCGCGGTGCTGCTGCGCACCGTTCGCATCAAGTCCGAGCGATACGCCAGCGTGCTGCGGCGCGCCGACATCCCGGTGCTGGCCGACAGCACGACGGGCTTCTTTCAGTCGTCCGAAATCCGCGATCTGCTCTGCGCGCTGCGTCTCATCGACAACACGCGCAACGAGTTTGATCTAGCCGGCCATCTGCGGTCGCCGCTGTGCAACTGGCCGAATGCGGAAGATCGGCTGGCGATGATTCGCATTGCGTATCCGACGCGCATTACGCCGTGGTTCCACCGCGCCGCCGCCCGCTACGCTCGGGAAAAGGCCGACCCGCTGGCGACCGATCTGAAGGATGCGTTCACCCGCATTCAGGAATGGCGCGCCTTCGCCGCCGAACGGCCGGTGGCCGATGTGGTGTGGAAAGTGCTTCAAGACACGGCCTACCTCACCTGGTGCGCCGGCTTGCCGGATGGCGAGCAGCGCGTGGCGAACCTGACGGACTTTCACGAACGCGCCCGCGCGTTCGACCGCTTCCGCCGGCCAACGCTGTCGCGGTTTCTGCACTATCTCACCGAGCTGGAAGATCAGGCCGACCTCGGCATGCCGTCCCTCGCGGCGACGGACCAAAAGGCCGTCCGCATTCTCAGCGTGCACAAAAGCAAAGGCCTCGAGTTCCCGATCGTGCTGCTGCCGGACCTGGGCAAGGCGTTCAATCTGCGTGAGTCCGGCGACATGCTGCTGGTCGACGACAGCGTCGGCATCGGCCTGCGCGTGGTCGATCTGGAGCGCGAGGCGCACTACCCGTCGCTGGCGAGCACCGTGGCACAGCACCAGATTCGTCGACGCTCACTCGCGGAAGAAATGCGCGTGCTGTACGTCGGCGCGACGCGGGCGCGCGAGCACCTGATCCTGATCGGCTCGACCGATGCGGGCGTGGAAACCGAATGGGACGACGCGTGGCGTGGCCACCGCGGCGCGATGCCCGCGGGCGAAGTGCTGGCCGGGCGGACGATGCTGGATTGGATTGGCCCGGCCGCCGCGCAAGTGGAAGCGGCCTCGCCCGGCTCGTTCGAGCGTCACATCCACTCGGCCGACGACATCGAAGCCGTCGCAAAGGACTTGCTCGACGGCGTGCGGCGGCAGGATCAGCCGTCGCTACTCGCCGAGCGCCGGCCACTGCCGGACGCGCCGCCGGCTTCGATCGAAGTTAAACGAGCGATCAAGCGGTTGGAGTTTACATACGCCTTTCCCGAAATGACGGAAAAGCCGGCGGTGGAATCGGTGACGGATCTGACC
>JAQGHK010000088.1 GCA_028288875.1 Phycisphaerales bacterium
TCCGGAACGGCCACGCCGGCCGACGGGTTGCTCAGGTTAAAGTTGTAGACCGGGATGTTCGATTCGCCGGTCTTCGGGTCGTACAGGTATTTCACCCCCGCGGCGCCGGTGGTGTCGGTATAGAAGCGGGCGTTATTCGGGTCAGCGAGGTTCGCACTGGTGCCGGCCGGAATGTTGCGCGGGTCGGCGGCGTTCACCGGATTGCGGATGAACTGGAAGTTCGTCGAGTGATTGATATCAATCAGCCCGGCGAGCCGGCCGTCGGTGTCGCCGCCGGCAAAGCCACTGTGGAAATCGCCGTCACTACTATTGTAGCCGAGCGTGTTGTAGCCGGCGGCGGCAGGATTGGTCGTTTGCAGCGGGCCGACGAAGCCGGGGTATCCACCGGCGGCATAGAACGCATTGTTCTGTGCCGCTGTGCCGGTACCGCCGTAGCCGTTGTGGTTCCAGACCAGATCGATGCCGAAATCGAGGCCCGCCGTGTGAGCGGCGGCGATGGCCGACTTCAGGCCCGTTTCCGTGCCGTACAGCGTGGGGTTGCCGGTCTGGCCGAGGTCGAAGCGGTTGTATTGGTCATAGCCGACGCTGGTGCCGCCGGTGTCGGCCCGGCCGGGCGGCGGCGTGTAGACCAAGCCATAGCCGGCCTTAAACACGTCGCTCATCCGGGATTCAAGCGTGGTGTAGGTCGATTCGAAATACTGCAGGATCGGCGCGGGCGAGCTGTCTTCCGCCATCGCCGGGGCCAGGAACGTCAACACCGGCCCTACCGCTGCGAGCAGCGTGAGACGACGCATCCGAATCTTGCCACGACCGTTTACAACCATGCTTAACCGCTTAACCCTAGACAGAAATCGCGTGCCCGCCGGTTAAGACGGGCACGCGAGGGGGATAATCAAGTCTTACTTACGGCGACGCAGCAGACCAGCCGCGCCCAGGCCGAGGACGGCCAAGCTGGCCGGCTCGGGCAGGTTAACGACGTTAGCCGTCGTGAACGTGGTGCTGCCGGCGAAGCCCGCGTTGGGCGTATCGCCGACGGAACCGGGCACCGTGACGCTCGTGCCGATGGTTTCATTCGAGCGGTACGCGGACGTGCTGATCAGCGTGCCTTCAAAGGAAAAGCTACCGCCAGACGCCGGCAGGCCGACGTCGGACTTGTTGATCGAGAACGTCAGCGGGTTCGTACCAGCCAAGCCGGCGCTGGCGACGAAGCCGAAGTTAGTCGGCGTCGCAAGGTTGAACAGGCCGGCAAAAACGCCGGGCTCGACCACCAACGCGTAGTCGGCGAGGAAGCCGGTAGCGAAGGTCGCGGTCGTCCGGGACGGGTTACCGCCGTTGAGTCCGGAGATCGCCGTGCGACCGCCATCCGCGATGTCAGTGAACGACGCGGTGTCGCCGTAACCGCCGGTGGTGGTGTCCAGGTACAGGACCAGCGCGTTGCCGCTGAAGCCGCTGCTTGCCAGCGAGAAGTTAATGGTGGTGCCGCCGTCGGTGACGGTCAGGGCAGAACTGCCCACGCCGCCGCCGAAGCCGGTCGCACCATTGCCGTTATAAACCGCTGCCTGGGTAATCCCGGCGAAAGCGAGCGTCGCGACGCACGCTGACAGAACTGATTTTCTCACAAAGCCTCCTTCGGCCATTGCTTTGAGCGGGTGGCCGAGCCCGCGACTGAAGTGAATAAGCTTTCTAAATCCGGCCCGTCTCTCCTTAGGCCGCCCGGCAGCTTTCAGTTAAGCGGTTCATCAACCGCCTTAAGATCTGCCATTTATCATTTTATCAAACCGCATTGTCTCAAGGGTGAATCCGGCCAACCTACCCGCTCCGCAACGGGCAGACCAAATATTACCCTATAGCCGGGCAACGTCAACCATTTTCGGGCAAATACCGCGTCCCGCTTCTAAATCGTGATTTACACACACGATGCGACCATTCGCCGCACAATCGCGACAGGGGCCACCGCGGATTTTCGCCAGAATGCGCGGATTGATTTGCATCGTTTAACTCGTTTGGTAAACTGTTTCAACACTTCGGACTTCGGGTAACCGAAGACTTTTAAAATGGCGAATCTTCAAGAACCACGCCCAGACGTCTCCCGCCCCGTCAATCGCGTGGTATCGCTTCGCGATGTCGCCAAAGAAGCGAAGGTTTCGGCCGCCACCGTCTCCATGGTGCTCAACGGCAATCCGCGCATCAGCCGGGCAACGGCCACACGCATTCAGCGCCTCGTCGAGCGCATGGGCTATCAGCCCAATCGGCTGGCGCAAAGTCTTTCCAGCAAGCACACCCATGTGATCGCGGTCATGCTGCCCGCCCTGCGGCACGCATTCGCCGACGCCTACTTCGGCGAGATCATCAGCGGCATCTGCGATAAGGCCGGCAAGATGGGCTACAAGGTCATGCTCGAGCAGGCCAAGCCGGAGTTCGTCAAAGACAAGCAGCATGTTCGCCTGTACGAGCGCCGCTTCGTCGATGGCGTGCTCTGCCTCGGCACGAACGACCGCCACCGCTGGCTCGGCGATTTCGCCGCGGCCGGCTGCCCCGCCATGCTGGTGGATAACGCCGTCGATGAATTCAAAGTCGACAGCGTCGTCTGCGATTACGCCAGCGGGGCCGAGCAGGTGATGAATTACCTGATCCAGCTCGGCCATCGCCGCATCGGCCTGATCACCGCTGGCCAGGACATCAAGATGGCCCGCCGCGTTCGCAAGGCGTACGAAACGCAACTGCACAACCTCGGCGTCGATTGCAACGACACCTGCATTGTCGACGGCAAGTTCACCGAAGAAGGCGGCGCCGCCGCGGCCTCGAAACTGCTCGACGCCCACCCGGACATGACGGCAATCTTCGCCGGCAATGACAAGATGGCCATCGGCGCCATGCACGAAGCCGTTCGCCGCGGCCTGCGCGTGCCGGCCGATCTGTCGGTCGTCGGCTTTGACGATCTGCGGCACGCCGCGTTCATCAATCCGACGCTCACCACGATTCACCTGCCGTTGTATGAAGTCGGGTCCAGCGCGATGGAACGCCTCGTCGAGCGCATCCATGGCCGACCGGAGCCCGTGAAAGAAGTCCTGCCAACCCACCTGATCGTCCGGCAAAGTACGGCGATGGCAAAGACGACAACGGCGGCGCCGGGCCAGAATTAACAGGGGCAGATTAGCAGCACAGAGCGGGCCGGTGTTCATCTTTCGCCGCACCACGGCGGGCACACCGGCAAGAGTTTGCGGAGGACAGTTCATGAAGACGTTTCGACTGATGGCGCTTGCGCTGCTGGCGCTGGCCGCCCACGCTTACGCCGACTCGCCGCACAAATTCTCCCTCGATGTCAGTCAGTGGGAGATCAAGCCGAAGTCGGTTCACGTCGCCGGCACGTTTAACGGCTGGAAGGCTGATGGCCTTGCGCTGAAACAGGCCGGCAACACCTGGTCGGTCACCACCAACCTGCCGGACGGCGTCACGCAGTACAAATTCGTCATCGATGGCTCACGCTGGATCCAAGACCCCAAGGCCGACGCCGCGCTGGATGCCGAAGACGGCAATGGCGGGAAAAACAGCGGCGTCCGCACCGGCCCGGGCTCGAACATCTCTGTGCCCGGCCATGTCTTTACGCTCGACGTTTCCTCCTGGGACATCAAGCCCAAAGGCGTCACCGTCACCGGCGACTTCAACGGTTGGAACAAAGAATCGATCGCGCTCAAAGCCAAGGGCAACATCTGGTCCGCCTCCGTTCCGCTGGCCGACGGCGTGCATTACTACAAGTTCGTCATCGACAACGATCGCTACATCAGCGACCCGAAGGAAGACGACGCCTTCAAGCAGGATGACGGCTTCGGTGGCCATAACAGCGGCGTGCTGATCGGCCCTGATGCCCGCAAGCTGCCGCCACCGCAAGCGAATCATATTGAGGTGAAGGGCCTTCGGTTCGACGCCAAGGAATTAGCCGATACCAATGTCGTCGACGATACCACCCTTCGCGTCCGCATTCGCGCGCAGGCCAAAGATGTTGAACACGTCTACCTGCGTTACGGCGGTCCGACGACGGCCAAATGGAGCAAGGTTGAGCTCAATCGCCTCGGCACCGTACTCGGCTACGAGGCGTTCGGCGGCACCGTCACGGTCGAAAAAGCGTTGGCGGATCAGCCGATCAAATTCTACTTCGAGCTGGATGACGGCTCGGCCGAGGCGCGATTCGCCAATGGCAAGGTCGTCGCCACCGACACCGCCGCGCAGGCCGCCGCATCAGCCGTGACGCTGAAGCCGACGTTCACCACGCCCCTCTGGGCCCGCGACGCCGTCTGGTACCAGATTTTCCCAGAGCGTTTCCGCAACGGCGATCCCTCAAACGATCCTGACAATTCCGATACCCAGCACCTTATTCGCTGGACCAGCAAATGGTTCGACACCCAGCCCGGCGAAGCGCCCGGCGTGGACAACTTCTACGAAGGCAAAGGCAACCTCTGGAAGCGCCGTTACGGCGGCGACATCCAAGGCGTTCAGCAATCACTCCCCTATCTGAAGAAGCTCGGCATCAACGCGATCTACTTCAACCCGGTCTTCGAGGCCGAGTCGATGCACAAGTACGACGCCACCGACTACCGTCACATCGATAATCACTTCGGCGTCAAAGGCGATTGGCCCGTCGCCGGCGAGACCGACGATCCGGCGACGTGGAAATGGTCGCCGAGTGACAAGGTCTTCCTCGACTTCATCGCCGAGGCGCATAAGCAAGGTATCAAGGTCGTGATCGACGGCGTGCTCAATCACGTCGGCCGGCCGCACCCGTTCTTTCAGGACGTGCTGGAGAACGGGAAAAACAGTAAGTTCGCCGACTGGTTCGACATCGCCGACTTCGGCGACCCGGCCAACTGGCACAGGATGGCCGACCCGTACACGGTGCACGGCAAGCCGGGCGGCGTTCAGTGGAACGCGTGGGACGGGAAGAACGGCGCCCTGCCGGCGTGGAAGAAAGACGCCGCCACCGGCATCGCCGCCGCCCCGGCGGAGCACATCTTCGCGATTACCCGCCGCTGGCTCGCTCCGGACGGCGACCCGACCCGCGGCGTCGACGGCTTCCGCCTCGATGCGGCGGAGCAGATTCCGCACCCCTTCTGGGTCAAATGGCGCGAGGTCGTGAAAAAGGCTAAGCCCGACGCCTTCATCAGCGGCGAGATCTGGAACCCCGCCCAGCCGTGGATCAACGCCGGCGATCAGTTCGACGCCGTCATGAACTATCAGTTCGCGATGCCCGCGCAGGCGTTCTTCGTGAACCAGAAAACCGCCAGCAAGCCCAGCGATTTCCTCGCGCGGCTAACCGAGATCGTCTACATGTACCCGCAGCAATCGTCGCTGGTCATGATGAACCTGTTCGACAGCCACGACACCGACCGCCTGGCCAGCATGTTCGTCAACCCGGACCTGGCCTATGACGGGGCCAACCGCCTGCAGGACGCGCAAGGCAAAAACTACAGCAGCCGCAAGCCGAACGAAGTCGAGCGGAAGAAGATGATGCTGGCCGTCGCGTGCCAGATGACGTTCCTTGGCGCGCCGATGATCTACTACGGCGACGAGGCCGGCATGTGGTCGGCGGATGATCCGTCGGATCGCCAGCCGATGACGTGGCCGGAGATGAAGTTTGATGATCCGGAAGTGGGGTTTGACCAGGCGATTTTCGATCAATATCAGAAGCTGATTGCGGTTCGCGCCGCCCACCCGGCGCTGCAGCACGGCGATTTCTTCCCGGTAAGCAGCGACGATGCCAAAGGCACGGTCGTCTATGGGCGGCGCGTCGGTGACGAAGTGGTCTATGTCGCTATAAACCGAAGCGACGCGTCTCAGACGACTACGATCAAACTTTCAAGCGGCTCTGTGTTTTGGAAAGACGCCGCTGGTGTCTCGATCACCGCACCGCTTATCTCGAGCGCTTTCGGATTCGCCGTTACGCTGCCGCCTTACGGATACGCCATATTAGTACGCCAATAACGTCGTATCCAAGTATGGCTTGTAGGGTCGGCCTCGGCGGACCATGATGGTGGCCGGTTCGCCGAGGCGGACCTTACGAAAGCCCGTCGGACTGTCACATGGCAATTATTTTCAAACCTATCAAATGGCTTCTCACCACCATCGTTGCATTGGCGATCATCTGGGCCTTCTTCGATTACGGCCGTCGGTTCATTCAGCACCGGCACGATCTGGCCGAACGGCCGATCGAGCTGACGGTCATGCACTGGGGCACGCCGGACGAAGACAAGATCGTCGCCGACCTCACGGCCCGGTTTCAGGAGGAGCACAAGAACGTCCGCATCGTCCGCATCAACGCCGGAGGCGATTTTCCGAGCAAGATCAAAACGATGATGGCCGCCAACAGCGCGCCAGACGTGTTTTACCTGCCGCCGTTCATGCTGCCCGAGCTGGCGACCGACAACCTGATCGCCCCGCTCGACACGTACGTCGAGCAGGAGCCGGCGGCATGGAAGGCCGACTTCTGGCCGATCCTTCTCGATGCGTTCCACTTCGATAGCGACAACGGCATGATCGGCCGGGGCAAGCTGTACGCGCTGCCGAAAGATTTCACGACGATGGTGTACTACATCAACGTCGACCTGTTCGAAAAGGCCGGCATTGATTGGCGGGAGATCCAGAAGAACGGCTGGGACTGGCCGACGTTCGAAGCGGATATGAAAAAAATCCGGGCGCTCAACGGCCAGCCGGGAATGGAGAGCCGCGACGTCTTCGGCACGATGCTCTCCTCCGGCGCTGGTGCACTCCGCAATTTCACCTGGACCTTCGGCGGCGACTTCTTCAAAAACAAGCCGGACGGCACGGTCGATTTCACTCAACTGGCCCTGAAAGAACCGGCCGGCCAGCAGGCGATGGAGCTCTATCGTCGCATGCGGCTGGTGGATCGCACGGCCTTCAACGCCACGGGCATCGCCAAGGAAGGCGGCCAGGAATTTCTGAACGGCAACATCGGCTGCATCGGCCCGGTCGGCCACTGGATGGTGCCGCGTTACCGGCCGATCACCAACTTTAAATGGGACATCGTGCCGCTGCCCAAGGGCACCACCAACGCCAGCGACGTGGCCTACACCGGCTGGTCGATGTCGAGCAAGACGGCGCATCCCCAAGAGTCCTACGACCTGATCCGCTTCCTCTGCGGCCGCGAAGGCCAAGTTCAGCAGGCGCAGGCGGGCCTGGCGATTCCGGCGCTGCAGAGCGTGGCGCGGTCAGACGATTTCCTGAAGCCGCCCGGCCAGCCGCGGCGGAATGAGCAGGTCTTCCTCGACGCGGTGAAATACTCGACGCTGCCGCAAAAGCCGAAGCAGACGGAGTTCGAGCAGGTCATCGAGTCTGCGACGAATCTCGCCATCACCTCAGGACGAATGACATCGATGCAGGCGGCGGAGAAGGCGCAGGCCGACTGGTCGACCGAGCTCAATTCGCCGCTTCGAGCCCACGAATGGCCGGCGATGCCGTGGGGCATTGTGCTGACCGCGATCGCCCTTCTGCTGATCGTCGGCATCGGCGGTTTATGGCTTAAGGCCAAGCGCGAGAAGCTAGGGGCGATTGATCGATCCAGTGAGCGGGCCGGCTACACATTCGTCATGCCATGGCTGATCGGGTTCGCGATCTTCACGCTCGGGCCGATGATCGTTTCCCTGCTGCTGGCATTCAGCGCTTGGACCGGCCTGGTGCCGCTGAACGAAGCGAAGTTTGTCGGCGTGGCCAATTTCAAGCAGCTCGTCAACTATGACCCGCTGTTCATGCAATCGCTGAAGGTGACGGCCTACTTCGTCATCGTCGGCGTGCCGGTGTCCCAGGTAGCGGCGCTGCTGATCGCAATGCTGATGAACTCACGCGTGCGCGGCATCACGTTCTTTCGTACGGTCTATTTCGTCCCCAGCGTCGTCAGCGGCGCGGCCCTCGCCGTGCTGTGGCTGCAACTATTCAACGACCAGTACGGCCTGATCAATTCCATCCTTCGGCCGATCGCGCATCTGTTCGGGGCGAACCCGCCGAACTGGTTCGGTTATGACATTTCCGGTGGCACGAGTGTGAACGACGCCGCCCGCTGGGCCGTGCCGGGGTTTGTGCTGATGGGCCTGTGGGGCGTTGGCAGCGGCATGCTGATTTATCTGGCCGGCCTGAAAGGCATCAATGCCAGCCTGTACGAAGCGGCTCGCATCGATGGCGCTGGCCCGCTGCGGCGGACGTGGAACGTCACCCTGCCGATGCTCAGCCCGCTGATCTTCTACAACCTGGTCATGGGTATCATCGGCAGCTTCCAGATCTTCACGCAGGCCTACATGATGACCGACCCGAACAGCAACGAGAACGCCACGCTGTTCTATGTGCTGAACCTGTACCGCCAGGCGTTCCAGTATCACCGCATGGGCTACGCCAGTGCGATGGCCTGGGTGCTGTTCCTGATTGTGCTGGTGCTGACGCTGTTCGTGTTTAAGGGATCGAAGAAGCTGGTGTATTACGAGGGTCTGAAATGAGCACGATCAGCACCACCGATCCGCACGTCGTCGCGTCGCGCGAAACATTCCGCCAGGCCGCGCGCGGCGATCGCCGGCCGAGCAACGGCAACCTGATCATCTACGCGATCCTGATGCTGGGCAGCCTGGCGTTCCTCACGC
>JAQGHK010000098.1 GCA_028288875.1 Phycisphaerales bacterium
ACAATCGCAAACTGGCCACAAATTTGTTCGGCTGGCTGACCGACGTGCAGTCGCCGGCGGTCGTTTCTTCAAGCTTTACCACCGGCTCGCCGTCGCGGCTGACGTTCCGGTTGGATGACAATCTCAACGGCACACTCGCGCGGGAAGACATCCGCCTGCGGAACCGCCGGACCGGCGTGGCCATCGCCAGCCGCGACTGGTCGCTCGGCATTGTGAACGGCGACAACTTCACCGATGGCACGATCAAAATCGCGGGCAGGGTGACGCCGGGGCCGTACCAGTTGCAGATCGACCGACGGCAGTTCGCCGACGACAGCGGGAATGTTCGCACCGGCGCGATTCGCTATGCCTTCACGATCGGGTCGGCGTCCTCACGACGGGCCGTCACTGCATCTGCCACGTTTGACGATACCGCCGCAAGTTTTGAAAACGGCTTTAGCTGGTTGGGCCTTTGGAACGACTAAGCTGTCGCCGTGATTCAAGACACGCGTATCCAGGAACTGAACGAGCGCCCAGAGCGTGACGGCCAATACGTGCTCTATTTCATGCAGCAGGCCGTCCGCACGCGGTTCAACCACGCGCTGGAATTGACCATCCGCCGGGCGAATGAGCTGGGTGTGCCGCCGCTGGTCTGCTTCGGGCTGATGGACGATTACCCCGAGGCCAACGAGCGCCACTACGCGTTTTTGCTGGAAGGGCTGCGCGATGTGGAAGCGAATCTGAAGGCGCGTGGCATCAAGTTCGTCGTGCGGCACGGATCGCCGGAAAAGGCGGCGCTGCACTACGCGAAGGAAGCGGCCCTGGTCATTTGCGACCGCGGCTACCTGCGGCACCAGAAAGCGTGGCGTGACGCTTTGGCCGATCACGCGCCGTGCGAGGTAATGGAAGTCGAATCCGACGTGGTTGTGCCGGTGGACGTCGCCAGCGACAAACACGAATCCGCCGCCCGCACCATTCGGCCGAAGATTCACAAGAAGTGGGACGAATACCTGCAGCCGCTGCGGCCGACGAAGGTGAAGCACCCTTCGCTGCATTTGAAGGTGACCGGCAATATCGAGGTCGCCCATCCCGCCGCCACGCTGAAAAAGCTGAAGCTGGACCGCAGCGTCGCGCCCACACCGTTTTTCACCGGCGGCGAGGACCAGGCCGCCAGGCTGTTGGCCAGCTTCACGCAATCGAAGCTGGACGGCTACGCAGAGGGCCGCAATGAGCCGTCGGCCGATCGGCATTCGTACATGTCGATGTACCTGCACTTCGGCCACGTGTCGCCGCTGGAACTGGCGTTGCACGTGCGCGATCAGAAAAACGCGCCGGCGGCCGATCGCGATTCGTATCTGGAAGAGCTGATCATCCGGCGCGAGTTATCGATGAACTTCTGCAACTTCGAGCCGAGGTACGATTCGTACGCCTGCCTGCCGAACTGGGCCCACAAAACGTTGGCCGACCACGCATCGGACGAGCGTCCGATAACCTACACGCTCAAGCAGCTTGAAGAATCAAAGACCCAGGACCCATATTGGAACGCCGCGCAGACGCAGATGGTGGTCACTGGCTTCATGCACAACTACATGCGGATGTATTGGGGGAAGAAGATCCTGGAGTGGACCAAATCGCCCAAGGAGGCGTTCGAGCGGACGCTTTATCTCAACAACAAATATGAGATGGACGGCCGGGATGCGAACAGCTTCGCCAACGTCGCCTGGATCTTCGGTCTCCATGATCGGCCTTGGGGCCGCCGGGCTATCTTCGGAAATGTCCGCTACATGAACGCCGCCGGCTTGGAACGAAAGTTCGATATCCAGAAATATGTGGAGCAAATCCACGATGTGGCGAAAGAGCACAGTCGCAAGGAAACGCCAAAATAAATCAGGTTTCTCGGCAGTTAAGCGATTTTTCACGGGGTGACGGGCCTCGCACGTTGTACCTTCCTGCTCGATGCGTCGTACCACTGCCACTATCGAACGTCTTGAATCCCGTGATCTGCTCGCCGGCATCTCGGTGACTGTCGATTTTCAACCGGCCGGGGTCGCAACGCAGGCCGGCATGATCGCGGATGTCGGCTCCACCTATGCGGCCCGTAATGGTTACACCTACGGCTGGGACAAAACCAACACCAGTCTGGCCCGCGATCGCAACGCCAGTATCTCGCCGAACCAGGCGTACGACACGTTCAACACGCTGCTGGACAGTGCCGGGGCCGCCCGCACCTGGCAGATCGCCGTGCCCAATGGCAAGTACAACGTGCGCATCGTTTCCGGCGACGCCACGTCGACGATGTCACCCGTGGTCAAGGCCGAAGGCATCACCGTCATCAGCGGCGTGACGACCAGCTCCAATCACTGGATCGATGCCACTAAATCGGTCACGGTGGCTGACGGCAAGCTGACGCTCACCAACGGATCGACGTCCTCCAAGAGCGCTGTCTGCTTCGTGCAGATCACCTCCGCCGACGGCACCACGCCGCCGCCGACCACGAGCGGTGGTTGGCCATCGTCTACCTCGGCGTGGAAGACGGCCGCATCGAGTCCCATCAATCGTTTTGAGTCCCACGCGTTCTCGTATCACGGCAAGCTTTACGTGATGGGCGGGTGGGCCAACAGCACCTTCAACAGCACCAAACGCGTCGACGTTTACGACCCGGCCACCAACACCTGGAAGCGCCTGAAGGACATGGCCGCGCCGGAAACGCACGCCGGGGCGGCGATGGATGAAGCCAATGGCGTCATCTATTTCGTCGGCGGGCATCGCAATTCACTCAAGAATTACGCCCCGACGAACGAGCTCTGGAAGTACACGTTCGCTACCGACACCTGGACGAAACTGTCGGCCACGCTGCCGTACAAGATGGGCGCCAACACCTGTCAGATCGTCAACGGCAAGCTCTATTCATTCGGCGGCAACTACGCCGATCGTGTCACGAATGATCCAGATACGTTCATGCTGGATCTGTCCAACATCAGTGCCGGCTTCAAAAAGGTGAAGGCGTTTCCCTCGGCCCGCGATCACCTGTCCAGCGTCACGATCAATAACAAGATCTACGCCTTCGGCGGCGAGTTCGGCCACGACAAGAAACACGACCAGCAAGACATCCTGCAACGCTACGACCCGGCCACCGACACTTGGACGCGCCTGGCCAGCATGCCCGGAAGCAAGAGCCACGCCGAAAGCAGCAGCTTCGTGATGAACGGCAAGATCATCATTGCCGGCGGCCAGAAAGACCCGCAGGACCCGAGCAGCAGCGTCTACCAATACGACCCGGCCACGAACAAATGGACGTATCTCTCCGCGCTCCCGGCGGCCCGGCAGGGCACCGTCGTGCAACTCGTCGGGAACTACCTGGTGATGACGACCGGCGGCATCTCAACAGAGAATCCGCAGAGGAACACGTGGGTCGTCAAGCTGGCTTAAGTTCCCACGTGTAGTCGACGAGCATGCTCGCCGGCTACACGTGGAATCGGAACGTTACAGTTCGACGGTGGGCGCCACGCGCGCTGCGTATTCCATCACCTTCTTATCCATTTCATCGAACTGGATCGACCGCCGCTGCTGCATGCGGCTGGCGACTTCTGCGGCCTTGTCGACCGCCATCGCTTCATCGGACTCAGCCGTCACAAAGCGGAAGCTGGCCGTGAACTTCGGGGCTCGCTTATCGAGTGCAAGCATCGAGCCAGCACCGATGTACGCGCCGCTGGGCAGCAGGGTGTTGGTCGCCAGCTTCGCGTGATCGCCCAGGCCTGCGCCTAAGAACATTCGGCCGCTATCGAGGCTGCGCGTGCCGAGGGTCAGGCGGACTTCGCCGTAAGTGCTTTTGAGATTACTGGTGGTGGTGCCGGCCCCGCAGTTCACCCACGCGCCGACGTAGCTGTCGCCCATGAAGCCGTCATGAGACTTGTTCGCGTGGCCGATGAAAATGCTGTTGCTGACTTCGCCGCCGACACGGCACTGCGGGCCGAGGCTGACGCCGCTGCGGAGATAGGCCTGCGGCGAGATACGCGACTGCGGCCCGATATAAACCGGCCCTTCAATGACTGCGTTCGCGCCGATCACGCAGTTCTCATCCAGCAGGATCGGCCCGTGGCTGGCATCGAGCACCACGCCGGGCATGATCTTCACGCCGGGCCTAGCGTGGATGTCTTCCGGCTGCACCTGATGGCCGCCTTCCGGGGCGGGGTCGTTCCAGTAGATGGAATCGCTGAGCAGCGATTCCTCGTTCCAGGCGACCAGATCGCCCCAATGCCGCCCGAAGCGAGCCTGCGGCATGGTGCGCGGTAGGTCGCGCAGGCTCGTCCACGCAGCCGTCTTGTTCAGCACGTCTTCATGGCTAAGCCCCGGCCGGCTGGCATAGGCGAGTTTGATCAAGCCGTCGTCTTCGATCACGACGCACTCCGTCGCCGGCCGTTCCAGCCCGGCAAAGTGGAGCGTCCGGGCACCGAGCAGCAAGGCCGGCTCGTCATCGAGCGGCGTATTCACGCTGCCGGGCACGCCCAGCGTCGGCAGCACCTTCTGCCGCGTGTATTCCGCCATCTCGTCCCTCACCCAGAAGGTGACGCGGCTGGGCTTGGTCGCGCGTAACTGCTTGGCCAGCAGCGTACTCGTGCCGCTGAACAGCAGAAACACGGGCCGGGTCAACGTAAACGGTGCAAAGTCGGCCCATTGCGAGCCTTCGAAGATGACGACGTGCATTTGGATAAGTGTACCACTCAATTCTCTGATCCCAAAAATCGCCGAAAGAGAAGTGTTGAAACGGTTAACCTTCGGCTTTATACTCTCTTTGTCTTACGACCACGTCCGATTGTTTGGCGGAATAGTTCGGGAACAAGAATCCAATTGACGACGCGAGGGCATGTCCATGTCACGTGATATTTTGACGTTTAGTGGCTGTCGTTCTGTGCGCTTGGCACTAATAGTCGCCAGCGCTTTTCCTGTGGCTGCGGCGGTGGCGAACACGGCCGTCTGGACGGGTGGAAGTAACACCAGCGACAATTTCAACGACTCGGCCAACTGGGAGAATGGCTCAGCGCCCGACGGCAGCCCGAGCGCGTTTTCGGTAGTCCAGTTTAGCGGGTCCACCCGGTTGAATCCGCAGAACAACTACGGTGCCTATACGCAGTTCGGGCAGGTCCTATTTAGCTCTGGTGCCGGGCCGTTCACGCTAAGTGGTGCTGCGATCAAGCTGTACACCAATACCACTACCAAAATTGAAAATAACAGCATTGCCACCCAGGTAATCGATTTAAACTCCGACGGGAACAGCATCGGATTCAATACGAGTGGCGAACTTGATCCGACGCAAGGCGATCTAACTGTTAATCACACCGTCTATTTTGACGGCGGTGGCCAACTTAACGTTTACGGAAATAATGGGCACACACTGACGCTCAACGGAGCGTTGAATAATGGGAGCGCAACGACTTCTCTAGTGATCCGCGACAACTCCAATGTGAAGCTCACCGCTTCAAATTTCTATTCGGGCGGGACGGCAATTAACGGTGGCAGACTCTACGCCTTGAACTCCACTGGATCGGCCACCGGAAGCAATTCGGTCACGATAGGAGGCGGCGGCATGCTCACGGGTACCGGTAGCGTCAGCGGCGCGGTGTCAGTGAGCGGCAAAATCTCGGCCGGTTCGAATTCCGGCGGTAGCGACACGATCGGCACGCTCGCCACAGGTGATCAAACCTGGAACGGCGGCGGTGCCTATCTGTTCAAACTACAGAACACGGCCGGCTCGACTAACAGCGGCACGCAGACGGGCAATGCGGGCATCAACTGGGACAAGCTCAAAATGTCCGGCCTGACGATCGCAGCGACCAGCGGCAGCAAATTCACAATCATCATCACGCCATTGGCACAGGGCATGTCCTTTACCACCGGCGCCAAGTTTGAAATCGCGAATGTCACCAGTGGCAGTGCGCCGAGTGACCTATCCACGATGTTCGTCCTAGATGCGTCACGTCTCGGCCTGCCGGACAGCAGTTTTAGCCTCACCACTGGGGCCGGCGGCGCGGGCGAATCAGGATATGACGTGTTCCTGAGTTACGGTGGCGGCAATGCCCAGAGCGCACCGGAACCTGCATCGGTCATGCTGTCAGGGATGGCGGGCGGGGTGCTTCTGACGCGTCGCCGTCGGCGATAAATGCATACGTGTCCCCAAGAGGACCCGCTATTGTTTCCAAGGAATGCTGCAAAGGCTGCGTGTATTACCGCGGCAACTGCATGCCGGTGATGCCGGTTTTGATCGGGCGGACGGACGACACGGTTTCGGCGATCGCCAGGGCGGCACCGTCGCGGTCGAGGGGGAAGCGGCCGCGGACGACGCCTTTGTCGTCGATGACGAACGCCGTCGGCGATTCGGTCACGCGGTAGGCGCGGGCGACGGTGCCGTCCGGGTCGGCCAACGTAGAGAGTTCCGGGCAGGCGGTGCGAAGGGCGCCGGCGGTGTGCGAGGCGATATCGAGCAGGCCGGTGTCGGTGGAGACTTGGACGCCGACGACGCGGATGACCGGATCGCTGGCAAACGTCTGCTGGATCTGGCGGACTTCGTCGCCGGGCTTGGCGAAGTTGCCAGCGTCTTCACGGGCGACGATCAGGACCAGCGTCTTGGCCGCATCAGGGCCGACTTGGATCGCAGCACCGGTTGAATCTTTGAGCGTGAAGGGCGTGGCCGCCGAACCGGCGAGGCCGGCGTCGGTCGCTTGGCCGCGAGAAGCGCCAAGGATCAAAACACTCAGGCTGATGCCGAAAAGGCCGCTAGCAAGAATCAGGCCGCCATGGATGCGTCGCGAAGCCGAGGCCATGTGCATTTCTCCCACGCTCCGGCCCATACAATCTGGTCGAGGCGTGGGAAGATTATAAATCAGATCTGCCGGGATGCGAGATAAATCTGGAATGAGCCGGGGAGAAATTCTAAAGCTACTGCCTGTTTTATGTATCTGTGGATAAGCGGTTTACGTCACAATAATTCCACGCCCGGAGGCACCAGAATGCTAAGGACAAGTGCCTATTCACGGTGAAGACTTTAAATAACAAAGGAAAAGCCGATTCCCGGCGGCGAAACCGGGAATCGGCGATGGTTATCGGACACTAAATTACCAAGCGTATGCTTCGGGCGCGCGATGCTTGGTCCAGTCGGCCGTGCCGTCCGGGTTGTCGACCTTCGGGCCGGGGAAGATCTTGTCGATTGCCTGCAATTGCTCGGGCGTCAGTTTGATCTCGACGGCGCGAACGCTGCCGACGAGTTGTTCCATCGTCCGCGGGCCGATGATCGGGGCGGTGATGGCGGGATGGTGCAGCATCCACGCCAAGGCGACGTCGGCCGGCTTTTCGCCGAGCTCGCGGCAGTAATTTTCCCACTTTTCCAGCAGCGGGCGGACCTTCTCGATCCGCTTCACATTGCCTTCCTGGGCACGACGACCCTTGTCGGCCTTTTCGAGCGCGCCGCCGAGCAGACCGCTTTCCAAGGGGCTCCACGGGATGACGCCGAGGCCGAATTTCTGACACGCCGGCAGCACTTCCAACTCCGGCCAGCGGCACATGAGCGAGTACTTCGTCTGCTCACTCACCAACCCCATGTAATTGCGGGATTTAGCGACGCCTTGCGCTTCGGCAATGTGCCAGCCGGCGAAATTACTGCTGCCGGCGTAGATCACTTTGCCCTGTTTGACGAGGGTTTCGAAGGCTTCCCAGATTTCGTCCCAGCTGGTGTCGCGGGCGACGTGGTGCATCTGGTAGAGGTCGATGTAGTCGGTCTGCAGACGCTTCAGGCTGTTTTCACACGCCCGGCGAATTTTGACGGCATTCAGGCCGCCTTTCATCGCAACGTCCTGATCGACCAAGGCCATATCGCCGTACACCTTGGTGGCCAGGATCGTGTGTTCGCGTCGGCTTTCGCCCTTGGCGAACCACCGGCCGATGATCTGCTCGGTGACGCCTTCGCCCTTTTTCCAGCCGTAGACGTCGGCGGTGTCGAAGAAATTGATGCCCAGTTCGAGGGCTTTGTCCATCTGCTCGTGCGATTCGGCTTCGGTGGCCTGCGGGCCGTAGTTCATCGTGCCGAGGCACAGCTTTGAGACTTTCAGGCCGGTGCGGCCGAGGGTCGTGTATTGCATCGTTCGAGGCTCCAAGGGGTAGAAGATTGCGCCAAAAGGTGAGCCTGACTGTAGTGCCTGCCACTGATGAAAGACAACCAACCTGTTGCGGCGGGGCGACCCCAGCCGATAATCCTTACACCCGATGCCCCGACTCAGCAGCCCATCCGCCCACCCGACCGACCTCAACCGCATCTTGCGGCTGGAAGTGCCCGTCATCGTTAAGCTGGCGGAGCGCAAATTCAGCATGAGCGAAGTGCTGCGCATCCAAATGGGTTCGATCCTGGAATTCAACAAACCGGCCGACGGGCCGCTGCAGCTGCTGATCAACAACAAGCCGATCGCCATCGGCGACGTCGTGAAAGTCGGCGAAAACTTCGGCCTGCGCGTGAAGCAGATCGGCGACGCGAAGCAGATCATCGAATCGATGGGCGGCCGGTAACTTTCGCCATCAGACGTCAATTGAGCCGCCGATAAACGCAGATGGACGCAAATAAGACTTTCTCATCTGCGTTTATCCGCGGCTCAGAATTATTTAGCGTTCGCGACGGCGACGAGAAGCTTGGTGCACGCTCCGATCTCATCCTGGCTGATCGAGTGCGGCTTCCCCGGATAGCGACGGACTTCCACCGTCGCGCCCATTCGCTTCAACACGGCCTCCGTTTCCAACACCCGTTCAAACGGCACGTGTGGATCAGGATCGCCGGCACC
>JAQGHK010000391.1 GCA_028288875.1 Phycisphaerales bacterium
GAGCGAAATATAAAACGCCGCGATCACCCAGCCCGGCGGCCCGGGCAGCGGCACGTCGCCCATCGGCAGGCCGGCCAGCCATTCCACGCCGTGCCGCATGCCGGCCACCGGCCACTCGGCCGCGCTCGCCCAATGCGTCGCCATGCCCGGCCAAATCGCGGTCAAAAGGATCTTGAGAAATCCGCCGATCAAGGCTGCGAACACGATTGGCCCCAGCACGATGCCTGCGAAAATGGCCCAGGGATTTAATTGCGCGAAGTGCGTGGCGATCATCGGCATCGACACCAGCCACGCCGTCACGCCGGCGGCCAGCACGAGGATGATCTGCGAATCGATCCGCCGCGCCGTGGCGAGCATCCATCGCCGACCGCGAGAGCCCGAGATTTCCTCGGCGGGCAAATCGTCCGAAGACACGGCGCCCATCCATCGCGCCATCGGCCCGGCGAGCAGGATCAGGCCAAGCACAGTGCCGAACGAGAGCTGAAAGCCGGCATTGAACAGATCGCCTGGCTGATAAATCAGCATCGCAATCACCACGACGCTCAACAGATGCAGGAAATAGACCGGCTTGCGCGACAGCACCGCCACGCCAAACGCCAGCCAGGTTAGCACGGCCCGCACCACCGGCGGCGATGGCAAGGCGGCCGCGCCGTACGCCAGAACGAAAGCCATCGCGATCCACCAGGCCGTGCGCGGGCTGACGAAGCAGAAGCGCAGCAGGAAGAACACCACGCCGCCCAGCACGGCGATGTGCATGCCGCTGATCGCCAGGTGATGGCTGGTGCCGGTGGCGCGGAATTGCTCCTGAACGTCGCGCAGTTCGGGATCGGGATCGCCGAGCACGAGTGCGCGGAGCAAAGCGTGATCGAGCGACTGATTCGCGCCAAAGCCGGCGGCCAGTTGCCGGCGCGTCCAGTCGATCCACCAGACGTGCCATCCGGGCGAATGCGTTTCCAGGATCGCGATGTTCTTGGCCTTAGGGACGTGCAGGCTGACGAGCACGCGCTGCGCGCGGTAGTACGCGGCCCAATCGAACTGTCCCGGATTCATCGCGGGGGCCGGGCGATCGAACGTGCCAAGAACGCGCACGCGTTGCCCGGCGGCGAGGGTCGGATGCACTTCGCTCACCTGCACCAGCACCCGGCCGGTGGCAGGCTTCCAGCCATCGGTGGTGCGGACGGCCGTCACGTCGCCGACAAACGCCTGCCGTGGCGGCAGGGCGTGACGCTGGCCGAAGTCGGGCTGGATGACGCGCGGCGATTCGTGGATCGCCATCTCGACACTGGCCAATCGACGGTCGTCGGCGCTGTAGCGGGCAAGGTGCGTGCGCGCAAAGTAGAGGTTATCGAGCTGCGCCACCGCCACGCCGGCCAAGCCGGTAGTGAGCAGCAGCAAGCCTGTAGCGAATGCCGGCTGGATGAAACGAGTAGCGATTAAGGAAGCCGCTGCGAGGCCAAGCCAGACGACGGCGAGGTGTGGCAGAGAATCTGCCAAAGCAATGCCGAGAATAAGGCTGACCGCCACCGGCACAAGCGGCCGGCAGGACAGCCAGCCGGGCGATGCGGGCATGGCGGGAAATTAGCCGATGCGCGGCTCAAAGCGCAATCAGTTGTGGGCTGGCGACAGGAACCAAAGTTGATACCGCATACTCCCTCTCCCGGTATTGCCGGGAGAGGGTAGGGTGAGGGCTTCGACCAGGCGGCCGCGAGCGTCGACTCGGGCTGGGCCCGAAGGCATTTTTGTCGTCAGCCCTCACCCTAGCCCTCTCCCGGCAATACCGGGAGAGGGGACCAGAGGCCGCCACCGAATGGTGGGATCGGCCCTGAACACGGATGTTGCACTGTGATTGAGGGCCGCTTGAATCGCGACAAACTCCGAATTAATGCTCCGCCGCCAGCAGGCTGCCCTCTGCCTCTTCGCACGGGTCGGCCGGCGTCGGGCCGGAGTGGGTCATCAGGTTGATGCCCAAGGCGAGCGCCGAGCAGACCGCGATGCTGCCGGCCATCGGGAGGGCGGTGGGAATCGTCTGCGCGTTCTGCAAGCTGCTGACCACCAGGCCGCCAATGGCGCTGACGCCGAACTGCAGGAAGCCGAGGACGGCCGACGCGCTGCCGGCAATGCGGGCGTGCGGCGACATGGCCAGCACCGTGGTGTTCGGGAAGACGAAGCCCATCGACGCGATCACGAACCAGAGCGGAACATAGATGCCCCAGAATCCGCCGAAGCCAGTCATCGCGTTGGTCAGCAAAATCGCACCGGCGACCGCCTGAATCATTAAGACCGACCGCAGGATGCTGCGGATATCGAATTTTCCGGCGATCGCGCCATTCACCTGCGACATGCCGATCAGGCCGGCCGCGATCGGGCCGAAGAAGAAGGCGAAATGCGCCTCGGAAATGTGAAAGATTTTCTGAAACACGTACGGCGATCCGCCCACGTACGCGAACAGGCCGGCCAGGCTGATGCTGACGGTCATCGCGTGGAGCATGTAGGTCGGGCTACGCAGCAGAAGCAAATAGGTGGAAAGAATTTCACGCGGCGAATGCCTGACGCGACGCTCGACGGGAAGGCTTTCGCGGAACAGAAACGTAGTCGTCACCAGCGTGGCCATGCCGGCGAGGCTGATCAGCCAGAAGATCGCCCGCCACTCGACATGCACGGCCAGGAACCCGCCGACCAGCGGCGCAAGGATCGGCGCGAGCCCCATGACCAGCATCAGCGATGAAAAGACTTTGGCGGCCTGCTTGTCGTCGAACAGATCGCGCACGACGGCGCGGGCGATCACCATCTCCGCACAGCCGCCGAGCGCCTGCA
>JAQGHK010000198.1 GCA_028288875.1 Phycisphaerales bacterium
AAGAGCGACGCGTGAGATGGCGTTGCGGTCAGCTGCGCGCCTGAATGCGCAGCCCACGCGGAATAACCAGCTTTCCGAGCAGCCCAAAGCCGCCCTGCACCAGAAGCGCCATTGCCGCTGCTGGAATCGCCCCTAGCAGAATCAATCGATTATCCGCCAGCCGCACGCCGGTCAGGATCGGCTGGCCGTAGCCGCCGGCGCCGATGAGCGCGCCGATCGTGGCCGTGCCGACGTTGATGACCGCGGCCGTCTGAATGCCGGCCAGGATCGACGGCATCGCCATCGGTAGTTCGACATACCACAGCCGCGCCGAGGCCGGCAGTCCGAGGACACGGGCGGACTCTCGCAGCCCCGTCGGGATGCCCGCCAGCCCGGCATGCGTGTTGCGCACGATCGGCAGCAGGCTGTAAAGAAACAGCGCCGTGATGGCTGGCACGTTGCCGATGCCGCCGAGGTACGGCAGCGGGATCATCAGCGCCAGTAAGGCCAGCGACGGGATCGTATAAATCGCTGACACGGTGCCGAGAATCACATGGCCGAGCTTCGGAAACGCGAACGCCGCCACGCCCAGCGGCACGGCCACGGCGATCGCGATGGCAAGCGAGATGCTCACCAGCAGCAGGTGCTGTTTCGTTCGCAACCAAAGTTCGCCCGTCAGGCTGGTTTGGTTTGCCTCAGTGCGTGTCTGAAACTGCTCGAGGATGAAGTCCTTCGCGACATTCGCCTCGGCGACATGATCCAGCTTTGCCCGCGCATTCATCGCGATCATGTGCGGCGCGTCGATCTTGCCTTCCACCTGCTGCAGTGCGGCCAGCAGGGCCGGCGACTTCTGCTTCAAATCGAGGCGGTACAGATAAACCGCCTGATAATCCGGGAACAGCTTCTGATCGTCGTCCAGCACGCACAGGCCGTAGGCCTTGATCTCGGCGTCGGTGGAATAGAGATCGATCAAGTCGGTTTTAGCCGCGGCCACGGCGCGATAGGCCAGATCGTGGTCCAGGCCGCTCACATTCGTCTGCGGCAGGGCGTAGCGATCGCGTACGGCGGGCCAACCGTCTTTGCGGCTGAGAAATTCGTTACTGAAACCAAATCGCAGGTCGGCATGCGTTCGCAGATCGGTGATTGAGCGGACATTGAGCTTCGTCGCTGTCGCCTCCAGCATGCCCAGCGCATAGGTGTCGTTGAAACCCAGCGGCCGGGTCATGCCGATGCCGCGCTCGGCGAGCAGGCGGCGAAGATCGGCATCATCATGGACCGTCTGGCCGCTGAGGATTTCCTGCGTGATGGTGCCGGTGTATTCGGGATAGGCGTCGATCTCGCCGCGCAGCAGGGCTTCCCACAAGATTCGCGTGCCACCGAGCTGGCTGCGGTGTTCGACAGTCGCGCCACCGGATCGACTGAGTTGGGTGGCGACCTCGGCGAGGACGACCGATTCGGTGAACGCCTTCGAGCCGACATGCACCGTGTCCGCGATGGCCGCGCCGGCGAATATGGAAAGCAGCAGCAGGGCAATGAGACACTTCACGCGTCGCTCCGCTGCAGGCCGCGCGCGGCGGGCGTGAAGGCGTTGGTGAACTCGCGCACGAACGGGTCGGCGGGGCGATCCATCAGATCAGCCGGCGTGCCGCGTTGTACGACTCGGCCGGCGCGAAGCAGGACGACTTCATCGCCGAAATGCGCAGCCTCGCCTAAATCGTGCGTGACGAGGACGATCGTTTTCTTCAGCCGGGCGAATGCGTCGGCCAGATCGCGCTGGAGATCCGCCCGCACCATCGGGTCGAGCGCGGCTAGCGGTTCGTCCAGCAGCAGCACCTCGGGGTCCAGCATCAGGGCCCGCATCAGGGCGACCCGTTGGCGCTGGCCGCCGCTCATCTCGGCAGGCAGGCGGTCCAGCACGCTGGCCGGCAATCGCGTCAGCTCGCCCAGTTCGGCCACGTGTTGTTCGATTTGATCCAATGGCCTGCCCAGATGCCGGGCCATCAATGTTACATTCGCCCGGCCGCTGAGGTGAGGAAACAGGCCGCCGTCCTGAATGACATAGCCGATGCGCCGGCGAACCTCAGCCAGGCGGCCGGGCGTCAGCGGCTGGCCGTCGAAGTCGACTTCGCCGCTGTCCGGCGTCACCAACCCCGTCAGGAGGCCTAGAACGGTGGATTTGCCGCATCCGCTCGGGCCGATGAGCGCAGTTGTCCGGCCGGGAGGGAATGCGACGCTCAAGCCGTCTAGAATGACCGCGTCGCCGTAGCGCTTCGTGACGTTTTGGAGAGCAAGAGAAGTCATAGACGCGAGTTGCGGACGATCAGCTATAGCCGATCCGGCGAGGCTGTCACAATATTTTTACGATCGCGTCGGCCAGGCCTCCCCAGAATCCTCCGGTATGGGATGCAGGGCACGCTTAAACAATAGTGCTAAACCCGGTGCGGCGCTTACACTCCGGCGTCCGCGCTCGAAAAAGGAACCCATGGATCGATCAGATAACGCCCGCGCCTTTCCCGTGCTCGACGCCGAAGACATGGCGTCGATCGAGGAATTGGCCACGTGTCAGTCGTTCAATGACGGTGAGATGGTGCTGAGTTTCGGCGACGCGGATATCGACCTAATCGTCGTCGAGCGGGGCTCCATCGACATCATTAATCCCTCGGACAACAACCGCGTGATCGTCAACCACGGCCCCGGGATGTTCGTCGGCGACATCGATCTGCTGACGCGCCGCCCGATCATTTTCGATGCCATGGCCAAAGGCGATGGCCAAGGCGGCCCGACTCGTGTCCTGCGCGTGCCGGCCGACAAGCTGCGGCACCTGCTGAACGCCGTGCCCCGCGTGGGCGAAAAGCTCATCATTGCCTTCCAGGTGCGCCGAGAGGCTTTGGCGAAGGGCGGTTTTGCCGGCGTGCGCGTCCTTGGCCCGGCCGGGTGCGGGCACACGAATCGCATTCGCGAGTTCCTGCACAAAAATTTCGTTCCGTTCTCCTGGATCGATTCCGAAACGGTGGACGGCCGGGTGAAGCTCGGCGAACTGGGGGCCGGGAAAATTCCCGCCGTGGACTGCGGGAATGACGCCATCTTGCGCTGTCCGACCTTGCAGGAGCTGGCCCACTGTGCCGGCGTGTGGCGGGGCTGTCCGAATGGCGATGTGGACTTGGCCGTGGTCGGTGCGGGTCCGGCGGGCATCGCGGCGGCGGTGTATGCGGCGAGCGAAGGGCTCAAGACCGTCGTGCTCGATCAGCTCGGCCCGGGCGGGCAGGCGGGCGGCAGCAGCAAGATTGAAAACTTCATCGGCTTCCCCGCCGGCCTCAGCGGGACCGACTTAGCCACGCGCGGCGTGCTGCAGATGCTGAAGTTCGGCGCGCAGATGGTCGCGCCCGTCGAAGTGCATGAGATCGAAGTCGCGAAGGACGAAAACAGTCCGCACCGCATTCACACCGATTGCGGCGCGACGATCAACGCCCGCGTCATCCTCGCCAGCACCGGCGTCACGT
>JAQGHK010000252.1 GCA_028288875.1 Phycisphaerales bacterium
CATTCCGGCGGCGGTGTTGTTCGCCGACAACGTGGTCGTCGGCAACACCCAGTACCTGCGGCAGCCGAACGGCACACTCTCAGCGTCGGCTTGGACCAGCCACGGCTACATTTCCTGGTCGTCGGCCATCTTGGGGAAATACTATGCGATCGGCGACCCGGCCTATCAGAACAGCAACAACTTCCAGTATTTCCAGTGCCCGAGCCTTGATAAAGGCGGCCTGCCGCCAGCGAACACCGTCGACTCCAACCGCGACGGCTGGGCGAACGAATACGGCGGCGTCGTCGACGCGCAGGCCCCGCGCCTGGCGTACATGCTGAACGAAGCCTTGGCCCCCCGCGGCCGCTTCGGTAATAACGTCAACGGCTCGTACCCGTCGCCGTACCACTACGTCCGCGCCGGCCGAGTGAAAAACAGCGCCGATACGATCTTAGCCACCGAAATGTGGCAGGCCCCAACGCTGATGCAGACCGCCAGCCAAGGTCCCGGCGGCAATCAGGTCAGCAATAGCCGTCGCCCGACCTCCGGCTTCTCGATCAGCATTACCAACGGCGCCACCGGCGTCACGACGGCCGACAAGTTCTACCAGTGCAACAACCCTGAGAAGCTGGTCCAAGCCACGGCGGCGGACGTCGTCGCCGATCCGACCGGCGACACAGCCTGGGTGCTCTCGCCGATCAAGAGCACGCTCAGCTTCATCGGCCGCAACCACGGCCAGAAGAAGCTCGGCGTCGTCCAGAGCACCGGCGGCACAACCGTCGGCGGCTGGGACCTTCGCAAGAGCAATTTCCTTTATCTCGACGGCCACGTCGAAACGAAGAACGTCGCCGACACGATTTACCCGGCGAATCAATGGGGCGACCAGTTCTACAGCCTCGTTCGCTAATGGCTTGACGTCGATACTCCTTCCTCCGCCACGCCGGGTCGCAGGGTTCAAGCCCTGCGGCCCGGTCGCGTATAGCGGTCGCATGCATCGGCCAGTAGCATCCGGCCCGACGTGGCAACCCCAATTCAGACGGCCGTCGGATATCGCCCGGAGATCGACGGCCTGCGCGCGTTGGCCGTCTCGATCGTCGTTCTGTTTCATGCCGGGCTTGGGTTCCCCGGCGGTTACGTCGGCGTTGACGTGTTTTTCGTCATCTCCGGCTTTCTGATCACGTCACTGATCCTCAAAGACCTGGCGGCCAGGCAGTTTTCGATTGTCGGGTTTTACGAGCTACGCTGCCGCCGAATTATCCCAGCCTCCGTGTTCGTCTCGCTCGTTGTCCTTGCGGTAGCGACCTACGTGATGCTGCCGCTGGATCTCGAATGGCTCGGCCGATCGGCCATCGCACACGCGGCCTGCCTGGCGAACGTGTTTTTCTACCAGCAATCCACCCAATACTTCGGCGGCGAGGCTAGCACTTTTCCGCTGCTGCACATGTGGTCACTGGCGGTGGAGGAACAGTTCTATGTTCTGTTTCCCGTGCTGTTGATCGTGTGTGCCAAGGTCGCGCGAACGCGCCAACGCCCGGCCATCGTGGTCATGACCGCCGGCCTCGCCACTGTGAGCTTTGCCGCCAGCATCTGGTACACGAAGTCCGCACCGACGGCCGCGTTCTTCCTCCTGCCGTCGCGCGCGTGGGAACTGCTGCTGGGCGCGCTGCTAGCGATGGGGCCACGGCCGGCCGCATCGCGGGCGGTGCGGGAAATCTGTTCATGGATGGCTGTGCTTGCCGTCGCCCTGCCAGCTGTTTTGTACGGTCCAAAGACGGCGTTCCCAGGCCTTGCGGCGCTGCCGCCGTGTCTCGGTGCGGCGATGTTTATTTGGTCATGCCGTGGCCGGCCGGTCCAATCCGCCGACGACACCGCGATCTTTCAACAGACTTGGATCGGCCGCGTTTTTTCACTGCCACCGTTCGTATTCATCGGCGCGATTTCCTACTCGCTCTATCTCTGGCATTGGCCGGCGCTGGTGCTGGCGAAGTATTGGCATGTCGTGCCGCTACCGATGGCCGCACGACTGCTGATGGTCGCACTCACGGTCGGTCTATCGGCGGCTTCGTGGCGATGGATCGAGCGCCCGTTCCGCCGGCGAACACTCGGCCGATCGCGGTCGGCGATCTTCGCTTTCACCGTGGTCGCCCTGGCGAGCGTCGCGGGCCTCGGCTCGGTCTTTCAGGCAAAGGCCGGACTCCCCAAACGCTTTTCGACGGCGGTGCAGGATTTCGACGCCACGCGGCGCGAATTGCTGATCCCCTCGCAACTCCACAACACCAATCCCCAGCACGACCAATTGCCCATGTTTGGTGCGGGCGGGAAGGACGCGCCGATTGCCGCCCTGCTCTGGGGCGACAGCCACGCCGCCGCCGCCCTGCCGGCGTTTGATGCAATCTTCAAAGCCCGCGGCCTCAGCGGCCGGGCGGCGATTCGGTCGTCGACCGCGCCGCTGCTCGATTACGTCGTCAGCCCGACCGTCGGCATGGGTGATCGGTCGCCGATCTACAACAAGGCGGTCTTGGATTACATCGCCCGGCACCACATCCAGACGGTCTATCTCACGGCGTTCTGGACGCGCGATATCGAAAACAGCCCCGCCAAACTCATCGACGCGATTGGCCATACCATCGACGCGCTGCGGAAGCTCGGCGTGCAAATTTACATCCTTCAGCAGGTGCCGACGTACGCGTTTGATATTCCGGTCGCCCTGTCCACCGAAAGCCGCCGCGGCCAAGCCATTGCCGGCTGGCGAAAGACCTTCGACCAGCACCACGCCGCGCAGGCCGTCATGTACGACCTGGCCGCTCGCTTCACCGCCCCGGACTGCACCTTCATCGATCCGGCCACCGCATTCCGTCAGACCGATTCCAAAGACCTCGCTGTAATGGATCGCGGACGGTCGCTCTATCACGACGATAATCATCTTTCGCGATGGGGTGCACGCCGCGTGCTCGGGCCGCTGCTCAACAAGCTGATCCCGCAGCCGGCAGCGGACTCGAAGGCCGCACCGCCCACTACTGCACCTTAAACGCCACCAGCCCATCCTGGTGGTGCACCACAGGGCTGACTTTCGCGAGCGCCTCGACCGTGGCCATCATGTCGAGCATGCGCTCGGCCGTGCGATCGTGCTTTGGCATCAGGTTGATCCACTGCGGCGGACTGTGCAGCCCTTCGGCCTGGCCGAATTCCTGAAACGCGACGTATTGCACGCCTTGCTCCCGCAGAAAATCGCGAAGTGCATAGACGCCTTGGCGGTATGGCCAGATGCCGGTTTTAGTCGCCGCGCCGGGGATGTCGATGCAGTAGATCGGATTGCGGGCGAAGTTCAGCAGCGTGGGATAGTCCAGCGCGCTGGCCACAACGGCCCCTTGTGGGATGGACTTCTGCATCGCGGCATAAGCCTTTACCGCTTCTGGCGACGCGAAGCGGAACGGCGTCGTTACTGAGTCAACAAACGCTTTCCCCTTGTTCCGAAAATACGCCGCCGACCAATCCCATGGCCATAGCAGCAGCGCGACGATCGTCGCCGCCACAACGGCCGTCGCCGCGTTCTTTCGGTGCGATGCCGCGACAGGTCGAATCGCCAGATCAACGCCGTATAACCCGATGCCCAGCAAGGCCGGTACGCAAAATCGTTCAAGCCAGCCAAGATCCGCGATCGGAAATTCGTACGCCGTCAGGCCGCTCATCAACACCGCCGCAATGAACATCCAAAGCGCCGTCCATTGCTTTCGGAAGATCAGAAAGACGATCGGCAGATAAACGAGCAAGAACGTCGGTGACGCTAGCAGGCGCGCCGCGACCACCAACCGATCCACGGACGCCATCGACGCCGGCGCGAAGGTGAATGACGGATCGCGCTGGTTCCCTTTCATCAGCGGATACAGAAATGATCCGCATGCGCGAAACAGCGCAATCGACCATGGCAGTAGCGCGAGCAAGCCCGTCGCGATGACTAAGCCAGCCTCCATCGCAAGATCGCGCATCGGCTGTACGGATCGCCACGCCCGGTGCGCGAAATAGATCGCAAAGAAGAGCGGCGGCAACGCCAGGATGTTATCGCGAAACGTACAGGCCGCCGTCGCCATGACCGCAGCCATTATCAGCAATGGCAGGCGCCTCGTGGGCCGTTGGTCCGCCAGAAGCACCGTGCGGAGCGTTCCCAGCACCATCGCAGTGATCGCCATGGCCGCCATGCAGTTGGCGCTGGTGCGGTACACGGGGAAGAGCCAACAGATCGCCGCGCTAACGCACGCGGCCCACCGCCACGCATGCCGGCGGTTGCCGATGCCGACGAGCAGCATCACTGTCACTACGCTGGATAGCCCGCGATCCACGACGAACGCCGCCCATTCCGTTCCAACCACGCCCACCTGCGCCTGAAGAAACGCATATCCCCCGAACGTGGAAAGCCGGCGGCCGTTCAGCGGATCGATGGCGGCACCGGTTTCCAGCATGCGGATCGGCAATGTGAAGTAGAAGGAGGCGTCGTCGATGAGGTTGATGCCGCCATCCAGCGCGGACATGCTGCTGATCAAAAAGAACAGGCCGACGACAACGATTGGCAGAAGCGGCAAGGCACGTTCGATGGAAGTGGCCGGATGACGCCGGGCCCGTTGAATTCCGTCAATCAGCAGCGGCACGGCAAAGCCCGCACCGCACAACGTGATGGCAATCAGGACCCACGGCGAGCAGAACTCAGCCGCATTCAACGGCCCGCCGATCAGTGCCGTGATGGCCATGCCCCACGCCGCACGAAGGCCGAGATCAATGCGTCGCACACGGCAGACGCGGCGCGCCGCCTCGCCCCAGCCGATCCACGAAGTGAGGATCAGCAGAATCCATAAGAGCAAGCGGGCATTGCCGAAGGCGATCTGCATGAAGTGCCGCGACTATAGATAGCCGCCGCGCATTCCTGAAGCGCCGGCGGTGCTACTATTCGGCCATGCAACTCTATCGACTCCCCAGCGCGACCAAGATTGAGGACCTGACGCTGACCGAAGCGGCCTCGCCGACGCCCGGCCACGGGCAGGTGAAGATTCGCGTGCGCGCTGTGTCACTAAACTACCGCGATCTCATGATCGCCACGGGCAAATATGGGAGCAAGCCGCCGCGCAGCGGACTGGTGCCCTGCTCGGACGGCGCGGGCGAGATTGTCGCGATCGGCGACGGCGTGACGCGCGTGAAAGTCGGCGATCGCGTGGCCGGCATCTTTCACCAGAAGTGGATCGGCGGGCCGCCGTCGGATTCGATTCCGCCCAGTGCCCTCGGCGGCGATCTGGACGGCATGCTGGCGGAGGAAGTGGTGCTCGACGCCGATGGCGTGGTGAAAATTCCGGATAGCCTTTCGTTTGAAGAAGCGGCCACCCTGCCGTGCGCGGCCGTCACGGCGTGGGACGCGCTATTCGGCAATCGGCCCGTGAAGGCCGGGGAAACGGTGCTGACGCTTGGAACGGGCGGCGTGTCGGTCTTCGCCGTTCAGTTCGCTAAAGTCGCGGGGGCACATGTGATCTCGACCTCATCCTCCGACGCCAAGCTTGCGAAGATTAAAGCGCTCGGCGCGGCCGAGGGCGTCAATTACAAAATCACACCGGACTGGGGCAAGGCGGTGCAGCAACTCACCGGCGGCCGCGGCGTCGATCACGTCATCGAAGTCGGCGGCGGCGGCACCATGGACCAATCGCTCACAGCCGTCGCGCGCGGCGGACAAGTGCACCTCATCGGCGTGCTGACGCAGGGCCAGATCAATCCACTCCGCCTGCTCACGCGGGCGATCACCCTGCGCGGCGTCTATGTCGGAAGCCGAGATATGTTCGAAGCGATGAACCGAGCGATCGGCGCCAATTCAATCAAGCCGGTAATCGACCGCGTGTTTGATTTTGGGAAAGCCCAAGACGCGTATCGACATCTCGAATCCGGATCACACTTCGGGAAGATCGTGATTCGTGTCTGAAGCCACGGTGATAACTCGCCGTATTCAGACCAGGACTTCGATGGCGATCCGCGTATCCAGCGGGTCCATCTCGGCGGTGTCGGTGTGGTAACCGCCGTTGAGCGTGTCGGCGCCTTGTTCGCCATTGAGCACGTCTCGCCCGCGGCCGCCGAGGAGGATGTCGTCGCCGACGCCGCCCCAGATGCGATCGTTTCCGCTGTCGCCGTAGACGGTGTCGTTGCCGGCGCCGCCGTACAGTCGATCGTTGCCGTCGCCGCCATAGACAAGGTCGTTGCCGTTTTCGCCGACGAGCAGGTCATCGCCGCC
>JAQGHK010000258.1 GCA_028288875.1 Phycisphaerales bacterium
GGGCGATGCCAAACATTGCCTCGCGATCGGACCCGATTTCCGGCGACAGCACCACCGCAACGCGCTTCATGGCCCCATTCTACCCTGTCGCGATTTCAAACCTAATTGACGGCATCTACACCACCACTTTCTATCCGGCCGGCGTATCGTTCGTTTCTGGCACGGGAGGCAAGATGGCGTCATGGCGACTGTCAGCATTTGCGGACGAGGGTGGCCTTACGGCGGCGGATCAAATCCGAGCCACCCGCCAGGCCGGCCTGCACTGGCTGGACCTGCGCAACGTGGAGGGCGTGAATGTCAGTGTGCTGCCGCCCGATCACGCCGCCCGGGTCAAACAGCAGTTCGATGCCGCCGGTGTCGGCGTCAACATGCTGGCCTCGCCGATCGGCAAGACCGACATCGCGGACGACTTTCCTGCTGAGCTTCAGCGACTGGACCATCTGGCAACGATCGCTCCGGTGTTGTCCTGCCACGCCTTGCGGATCTTCAGTTTTTACAACGCCAAAGCGGCGTTATCGGAAGACGCCTTCGAGGCCGAAGCCCTTCACCGGCTCGGCGAGTTGAACGCCCGGGCCGCACGCCACGGGCTTGTGTTGTATCTGGAGAACGAAGTCGGCGTTTACGGCGGCACGGTGAAGGCCATCGAAAAGATCGCCAAAACCCTGCGCGGGCCGAACCTGAAACTCATTTTCGACTTCGGCAACTTTCACGTGAACGGCGTCGACGCGATGGAGGCATGGCGTGCGCTGGCGGGCGTAACGGACGCGCTGCACCTGAAGGACAATCGGCTTGATGGCAAACAGGTCAACCACGTGCCCGTCGGCCAAGGCGGCGGGCGCGTGCGGGAAATTCTGGCCGATGCGGTCCGTCGTGGCTGGTCGGGACCGGCGATCGTCGAGCCGCACCTGATCACGTCAGAAGCCTGGGTAGAGCCGTCCGACGCCGGCCGCCCGCCCAAGCAATACCGTGAGCTCGCCGGAGCGGACAGCTTTGCGATCGCCTGCGCCGCGGCGAAGGAACTGCTGGTCGAGGCCGGCGCATCGACAGACTGAGTTTTAACGCGAGGGAAATATCATGGCTGCAATTCGATTCGGTATCTGTGGCTGCGGTGTCATTTCGAAGCTCCATGCCGACTGCTTGAAAAAGCTGGAGGCCGAGGGCTTGGCCAAGCTTGTCGCGGCGGCCGAGCCCGATGCCGCGCGTCGGGCAGCCTTCGGCGACACCCAGGGCGTGACCATGTACGCGTCACTGGCCGATATGCTCCGCTCGTCCGAAGTCGATGTCGTCACGGTCTGCAGCCCCAGCGGCCTGCACGGGGATCAAGTGATCCAGATCGCCGCCGCCGGCAAGCACGTGCTGTGCGAAAAGCCGCTCGACCTGCACCTGGCCAAGGCCGACGCCGCTATCACCGCGTGTGAAAAGGCCGGCGTCACGCTTGGTGGCGTCTTCCAACAGCGCTTTGCGCCAGGGCCGCAGGCCGCTCGCCGCGCGATCGATCAAGGCCTTCTCGGCAAGATCGTGTTCGTCCACGCGGAGACGCCGTGGTACCGCACGCAGTCCTACTACGACAGCGGCGATTGGCGCGGCACCTGGGCCTTGGACGGCGGCGTGCTGGCCAATCAATCGCCCCACATGATCGACCGGCTCCTCTGGCTGGGCGGTGATTTAGACGAGGTGCTGCACGCGGAACTCAAGTGCGGATTCGAACGCGATATTGAGGCGGAAACCGTCGCCGCCGTCACCATCCGGCTGAAGAACGGCGCGATCGGCACCATCACCGGCACGACTGTCGCTTACGACGGACTTCCCCAGCGCGTTCTGATCTGCGGGACCGAGGGCAGCTGCGCATTCTCCGGCGATGAACTGGTCTCGATTAAAACTCAGCGCCCCTTCGAGGCCGCCCCCGCCGCCACCGCGCCGGCGGTCCCGGCCGGCGGCGCCGGCGATCCCCTGTCCATCGGCGGCACGGGCCATTTGGCCAACATCCGCGAGTTTGCGACCGCCCTCCGCGACGGCCGCACGCCGTCCGTCACTGGGCACGATTCCCGCAAAGTCACCCGCGCCCTCGACCTCATCTACCGCAAGGCCGGCGTGCCATCTTTTCAATCCTGACGTTCGCCACGCCGGAATGGCAAATCTCCATTTGTACCGCCGCGAGGTCGGCGGAGCGGGCGTCGCGATGGCGGGCGCTTATCGCCGAGCATTCTACCAATCGACATCCCGGCATCCCCGTCCAGCGCTCGATGTTTTGCCGGACGCAAGATTGCTGAAACGCATCGCGGCGGCATCCCCGAGATGCCGCCGCGAAAGATTTTGCTGTCATAAAATGTGTAACTCAGCGAGGCCGCGAAACTTTATGGCTGTCGCCGGCGCCGCATCAACAACCCACCGCCAATGCCAATCAGCCCGAACGTGGCAGGTTCCGGCGTAGGAGTCGTCGTGAGCACCAGATTGTCGACATAATAAGTCACAGTGCCGTTGATGCTGTCGTTGTTGTAGTCCTGAATCGTGATCGCGCGGACGCCGTTGCCGGTGGTTGCCGGGCCAAGCGGGATGCTGATGTGCTCCCATACGCCGTAATGTGCAACGCTGTCGTACGCCGGATTGCCTAGGTTTTCGTTGTAGCCACTGTCGGACGAGTTGTAATTGTCGGTGAGGCGTGTTTGTACTTGGAAGTAGCCGGCGCCGTGATTAGCAGCGCCGCTCGCGGAAGCGGTGTCGACCATTAGATCGAATGAGATGTTATATGCCGTGACGGCGGGGTACATAGCGTCTGCGGTGAAGGCCACCCCTGCCGCGGTGCCGTTCAGGCTGGCCGTGAACTTGGCAGAGCCGGACCCGGCCGGGCCGCCGAGGTTGTGTGTGGAATCGAAGGTAACCGTGGGCGCTGCGGTCGTACCGCCGTAATAATCGACACGAAACGGGGCTTCAGAGGCATCAAAAGTGTTGCTGTAGTCGGCCCATGCGTTTCCGCTGAACAAAACAATCGCAACGACGCCGACTGCGGCTGGAACTCTAACACGCATCCTGTCCTCCTCGAGAGAAATGAAATCTGCCGGAACGCCCCGAATCTAAACCTTTATCAGGGCGCGGCCTACAGGATTTAGGTGAGTGCATTTCTCCGCTTTGCGTGGCCTTATCGTGGCAACGGGTCGCCCCGAACCAGGCCGCGGCTGCGGGAAGCCAGATAGACCCGGCCGGCAACACGTGGGTCGCCGCTGATCGCGGCGATCTGCATATACTGGTGCGCGTCGTCGTTCACACGTTCCCACGAGCGGCCATCGTCGTCGGACCGAAAAATCCCAAAATGGCCGCCGGCCCGGGCTGCGGCATAGACGGCGGCGGCGTCGTGGTCGACCACCGGCTTGCCGAAGCCGACGCACACGGCACTGTCAAGACCGTCAACTCGCTCGAACGAGCGGCCGCCGTCATTCGACCGAAAGGGCCCCGTCGGCCGGGCGAGCCACAAGCGGCCAGCCTTGTCATAAGCAGCCTTTAATCGCCCCTCGCCCGGCGGCAATGTGTGGCGGACTGCGAATGTGGCCGCCCCGTCCTCGCTGGCGTAAAGGACACCCGTCGCCGGGTCCAAGGCATAGAACACTTTTGCATTTTTGCGGTCCGCCACAACGGCAAGGTTCCAAGGCATCGCCGCTGAACTGGTCCACGTACGGCCGCGGTCGGTCGAGACGACCGTGGCACCGTTCTCTGGTGTCCAGACGATTCGGCCGCCGTCGGCGGCCATCGCCACCACGCCGTCGACCGCTCCGTCCGGCCGGCTGGCGAACAAGGTCCATGTCCTGCCATTATCGCTTGAGACTGCCCCACCTGCGGCGGCGTCTTTCGGATTGCCCAACACCTGGCCGCCAAAGACACGGACAATCAGGTTCGGATCGGCCTCGGCAAAATCGATCGATGTGTTGCGGCCGGTCCATGGCTTGAAGAAGCCGTCGGCGGGCGATCGCGCCACGTCGGTGTGCCGGAAGCCATCGAGATCCCACAAGGTACTCAGCACAGGCGCACCGCTCGGCGGGCTGATCACTTCGGTCATCACCCCCTCGTCAATCCCCAGCCCGGCGAATGTCCAGTGCGTTGGCCGGCCGTCGTCGGCCGCATTGGTGTCGCGGCTTTCCCACATGCCCCAGCCGGTGATGTAGATCAGGTGTTGCGCGTCGGCGGGATCGAGGGCAACACTGCTGATCCAGTGCCCGAATGCCGCGCCGCCCGGGCTGCCGAAGGTGATCCATGGCGCGGCCGACGCGTCGCGGATGGCCGTGTCGCGCAAGCCCTTCCAGGTCCTGCCGCCGTCGCGGCTCCGGAAAATGTCATCACCTTTCGCCCAGCGGTCGAGCGTAGAGACCAGGAGCAAGTTCGGATCGTGCACGTCGACCGTGACGGCGGAATAGCCGAACGTGTCGCCGCCGGCCGGTTTAACGGGGGTGATGTCGGTCCACGTGTTGCCGTCGGC
>JAQGHK010000262.1 GCA_028288875.1 Phycisphaerales bacterium
TCCTGGCGAGCGGCGAGGTGGTTCGTGATGTGGCCACCCGCGCCGAGCCCGGCACCATCAACGGCAGCACCGATCAGCGGCTGGCCCGGTTCGCCAACGAGCGGCGGGCGCTGCGCGGCGTGACCCCAAAAACCGTGTTCATCGGCGATTCGCTGGTCGAACGGTTGCCCACCTATGACCCGGACAGTTGGAAGATCCTGAGCCGGAAATTCGACGCCGCCAATCTCGGCTTTTCCGGCGATACCACCAGTTCGCTCCTCTACCGCCTGCAGAACGGCCTGCTGCACGGGATGAACCCTTCGCTGGTGTTCCTATGCGTCGGGACGAACAATGTCGGCCTGACCGACAACGTTGATCAATCCATCCAAGGCATCATGACCGTGATCCGTGAAATCCAGCGGCAACTGCCGGACGCCAAAATCGTCGTCAGCAGCATTCTGCCGCGGGGCGCGATTGGCGACGACGCTTTTGTGCCACAGATCAATTCGCAGCTGTCCCAAAAGGTGTTCGACGAGGATTTTCGACACCTCCGCTTCAGCAATGCCGCCCGCGCGTTCCTGGCCTCGAAGTATCGGCCGGGCGATTTTGAAGTGAGTAGCGTGCATCTGACGCGCAGCGGCTATCAGCGGTGGGTGCAGGTGATTCTGCAGGACCTGACGCAGGCCGCTACGACCTGATTGGCCGGAGGGCACTACGGCATGTCGCCTACCGCGGAGGTCGGCGGCGATCGCGCCAGTACCGGATCAAGGAAGTCAGGCCTGCGAATTTGTACGTCGGGTCGATGTAGTGCTCGATCACGTAGAACGCGAAGTAATACGCCCGGCAGAAACACCAGATACCCACGGCCAGTACGGCCACGCGCCGCCAAGTGAAGCAATCGATCAATAAAATCGCGCAAGAAAGAAGGCCGCCCAGCAGAAGCAGGGCGGCCTTCGTGTACATCCATCGCGGGTCCGTGAGGTCACGCATGGCTTATTTCTGGTTTAGACGTCGAGAATCTCTTTGCGTTTCGACTCGATGGCCTCGTCGACCTTGCCTTCGTAGGTCTTGGTCAATTCCTGCACCTGTTCCTTGGCGTCCTTGGCATCGTCTTCGGTCATGACTTTGCCCTTTTCTTCGCTGTCGACCAGCTTGTTCGCGTCGCGGCGGGCACCGCGGATGGCGATCTTGGCGGTCTCGCCCATCGGCTTGGTGCTGGCGACCAGTTGCTGACGCCGGTCGCCGCTCATCGGCGGCAGGTTCAGGCGAATGCCGCGGCCGTCGCTGCTGGTGGGCAGGTTCAGTTTGCTGTCGCTGATGGCCTTTTCGATCGCCTTCAGGTCGGCCGGGTTGAACGGCTTGATCATCAGCTGCGTCGCCTCAGGCACCTGAATGATGGCGATGCTCTTAAGGCTCGTCGGCGTGCCGTAGTAGTCGACCTGCAGGTTCTCAACCAGCGCCGGGCTGGCGCGGCCGGTGCGAACGCCGCGCAGCTCGTGATTGAGGTGCGTCAGGGCTTTTTCCATCTGCTCTTCGCAGTCCATCAGAATGTCATCGAGCGGCATAGCGGTTCCTACGGTTAATTACGGATTGATGCGGGTGCCGACTTTTTCGCCACGCAGCACGCGGGCGACGTTGCCTTCGGTCTTCAGGTTGAACACCACCAGCGGAATGCCGCGCTCTTTGCACAGCACAAAGGCGGCCTGGTCCATCACCTTTAGCTCGTCCCGAATGACTTCTTCAAAGCTCACGGTGTCGTACAGCTTGGCGTCGGGGAACTTCTTGGGATCTTTGTCGTAGATGCCGTCGACCTTGGTGGCTTTGAGCAGCACATCGGCCTGAATTTCGGAAGCGCGAAGGGCGGCGCAGGTGTCGGTCGTGAAGAACGGGTTGCCCGTGCCGGCGGCGAGGATCACGCAGCGGTTCTTTTCCAAGTGGCGAACGGCCCGGCGGCGGATGAACGGCTCGCAGACGCTGAACACGCCGATGGCGGACATTACGCGGGTCGGTTGGCCGAACTTCTCCATCGTCTCTTGCAGGGCCAGGGCATTCAGCACGGTCGCCAGCATGCCCATGTAATCGGCGGTGGCGCGGTTGATGTGGCCATCTTCGGCGAACGTCTTACCGCGAATGAAATTCCCGCCGCCGACGACGATGGCCAGCTGAACGCCCGTCTTGGCGACGTCCACGCACTGCTTGGCGATAGTTTCCAAGTCCGCCGCCTCGATGCCGAAGCCGCCTTCTTCACAGAAGCCTTCGCCAGAGATTTTCAGCAGGACGCGTTTATACGCGAGAGTCGATTCGGGCATGCGGGCGAGTATAGCGATGGCCGGGCGGTTGGCTAACCGGCCGAGCCCGAGCCGGTTATTCGACGAAACCGGGCACGGCATCCACGACCGCAGCATTCGAGTTGTCCAGCACCACGTGCCGCGTGCGCGGGCTGGTGTAGCGGAGCGAGTCTAACTCATCGAGATTGGTGAAATCGCGTCCTGCTTCGCTGATGACCGTATCGCCGCTGCCGGGCGTCGCGGCGGTGCCGGGACCGAGGTAGCCGCCGCCTTGGCCGTCGGAAACGGTGAGGGTGTCGTCGCCCCGACCGACATCGACGACGTTATTGCCGGAAAAATCAGTGATCACGTCATCGTCACGGCCCTTCTAGCACCGCGATTCGGACGCCAACCACGGCCAAGGCCGCAGCGTGTGCCGCGACATCAGCTGCTGACCCGCTCGGTCACGTGACCCAGGTTCCGCAAGGCAGTGACGTTGCCGCTGACGACATCGCCGGTGACGACGGTGCCCGACGTCGAACCGAAGAACTCGGTTAAATCTTCGACCGTTTGATCAGGCATTTGATCGTCGGCATCGAGGGTGCCATGGTCGTTGCCCGGGCCGCCGATGAGGGTGTCGCTGGTGATGGCGCTGTAGCGGAAGGTGCGGGCGGTGACAGCGTTGACGGGGCCAGCGACGGAGCTAAGGTGGAGCTCGCCGCGGTCGGTGTCGATGGCATTGAGCTGGTCGTCGTCTTGGCCGCCGTCGAGAAAGTTGGCGCCGAGGTGGTCAACGATCGTGTCATTGCCCCGGCCGCCGAAGAGCGAATCGTCGCCGCTGCCGCCGACGATGGTGTCGTTGCCTGAGCCGCCGTTGACCTCAATCGGCACGGCAGTAACGGCGGCTAGTGAGCCCAGCTGCACCCGCCGGGCGGTGAAATCAGCCGATCCGGAACCGTTAGCCGTGTACACGAAGTACGTTGCGGTATCGGCGGACGCATTGGCGGTAATGGCGGCGGCGTCAGTGGTGCCAATCGGGCCGATGACCTTGTCATTGCCGCCGTTGGCTTGGACGTTTATTCCTTTGACGGCGCTGGCATTGAACCGTCCGATCAGGTCGCCGTTGACCGTCACGCGGTACAGGTCCATCGAATTCATGGTACTGGACCGGCCGAGGCGCTTGCTTTCGGTGGCCTTGGTGATCGTGATGACTTCGGACTCATTCGAGCCGACGATGCGCAAGATGCCATCGGTCGAACCAAGCGAAGCGGTGGCCATCAGACGACGGCTTTCAAGCGAATCGAAGAGTGTGCGTGACATTTGGCCTTCCCCTTTTTGAACTGGCGAATTGAATCGAGACCTCTCCCGCAGCAAGGACACCGCCGGGTGATGGAGGATTACAGGGTGGCGGCGGAATTTTCATTTTTCGCGTCCGGCCGGTGATACTGGCGGCATGGGCATTGTGTTGATCGGCTACCGCGGCAGCGGCAAGACCAGCGTCGGCCGGCTGCTGGCCGATCGGCGGGGGGCCGCGTTTGTGGATGCAGATGTGGTCCTTGTGGCCCGGGCCGGGCGGAGCATCCGGGAAATCTTCGAACAATCCGGCGAGGCGGCGTTTCGGGAGATGGAAAGCGAAGTGCTTCAGGATCTGCTCGATCGGCCGGGCGAGGTCATCAGCCTCGGCGGTGGCGTCATCCTTCGCGAGGCGAATCGCAAGCGACTGATCGAAAGCGGCCTGCCCCGGGTCTACCTGCGGGCGGGCGCCCAAACCCTGCACGACCGCATCCACGCCGACCCCGCTACCGCCGCCAACCGACCGGCCCTGACGCATCTGGGCGGCGGGGTGGAGGAAATTCGGACGCTCCTCGCCGCTCGTGAGCCGCTGTACCGCGAAGTCGCCACGCATGAGCTTGATGTTACCGGTCTAAGCGTCGATGAAGTCGTTAGCCGGCTGGACGGTATGATTGGCCGCGGATGAACGCAGATGAACGCGGATAAAACAGATTGTCTTTCTCGTATCTGCGTCCATCTGCGTTCATCCGCGGCTAACTAAGACCTATGGAATTCAACGACCCGCTTATCGCCGTCTTCGTCTTCGCGATCGGGGCGTGCGTTGGCAGTTTTCTAAACGTGGTGGTCTATCGCCTACCGATCGGCAAGAGCCTGATCACGCCGCCGTCGGCCTGCCCCAAGTGCGGGCATAAACTGGCCGCGCGGGACAACATCCCCGTCCTCGGCTGGCTGATCTTGCGGGGTAAGTGCCGTTACTGCGGCGTGCCGATCTCGCCGCGCTATCCACTGGTCGAACTCGTCACCGGCCTGCTATTTGTTGGGCACTATTGGCTGCTGTTCCATAACGGCTGGGGGCCTTACGAAACGATCAACGTGCAGTCGATCTACGGCACCTACACGCCGGTCACGCGGTCGCTCGCGCTCGATCACGATTGGCCGCTGCTGCTGATGCATCTGTGGCTGATCGCGGCGTTGCTGGCGGCCAGTTTGATCGATCTGGAGTTGTTCATCATCCCGCTGGAACTCTGCTGGATGACCGCCGGCGTCGGCCTCATCGGCCACGCACTCGGAAGGCCGGCCGGCAGCCTGGGCAACCTGCACTTCGGCCCCATTGCTGATGCCATGACCCTCGCCGGCGCCGTCGGTCTGGCGATCAGCATCGGCCTCGTCCATTTCGGCTTCATGCGGCGGAGCTTCCACGACGACGCACCACTGCTCGAAAAAGACATCGCCGCGCTCGACGAAGCCGATCGCCCCGATCCCTGGCCGCCCGCGCGCATCCGTGCCGAGATGCGGCTGGAAATGCTCTACGTACTCATCCCCATCGCTTGCGCAATCGCCGCAGCCGCGTTGGTGATGTATTCACCGAAGATCGCCGCCGCCTGGGAACCCTGGAGCAACCAACGGCAAGTCAGCGGCGCCCTCGGCAGCCTCGCCGGCGGCCTGATCGGCGCGGCCGTCGTGTGGCTCTTCCGCATCCTCGGCAGCTATAGCTTCGGCCGGGAAGCGATGGGCCTGGGCGACGTCCACTTCATGCTCGGCGTCGGCTGCATCGTCGGCCCGGGCGCGGCGACGGTCGCCTTCTTCCTCGCCCCCGCCGCCGGCCTCGCCGTCGCCCTTGTGCAACTGTTTCTCAAAGGCCGCCGGGAGATTTCCTACGGCCCGTACCTCAGCCTGGCGACACTGGCGGTCATGTTGTTCTACACGCCGATCGCCGCGTACCTTGCACCGGGATTAATGGGCCTGGTCTGGGCGGCGCAGAATCTTTTTGCCCCGAGCTCGTCCGGCATGAATGGCCTGAACTTCGGCCCAATGCCGGGCGCGACTACGGCCACTTCGACCGTCACGACGGCGGCTTCAACAGTCATGAACGGGAGTATGCCTTGAGCTTCTGGACCAAACTCCGCGTCTGGCTAAAAGTCGGCACGCTGTCGGCCGTCGCGCTGTACCTGATCATCTTCATTTTCAAAAACATCGGCGACGATCGCCAGGTGACGCTCTGGGTTTGGTTCAACAAACTGCCGACCGCGCCGCTGCTGT
>JAQGHK010000289.1 GCA_028288875.1 Phycisphaerales bacterium
CCATGCAAATCCGCTGGGGCATTCTCAGTACGGGCAATATCGCGCGGCAGTTCGCGAACGGCCTGCGAAATTCCCGCACCGGACAATTGCAGAGCGTCGGCTCGCGGTCGGCAGAGTCCGCCGAGGCTTTCGGCCAGCAGTTCGGGGCCAAGTCGTTCGCCGCGTCTTACGAGGCGTTGATTGCAGACCCCAATGTCGACGCGGTCTACAACGCCCTGCCGAACTCCATGCACCATGAATGGACGATCAAAGCCCTGCGCGCCGGAAAGCACGTCCTCTGCGAAAAGCCGCTGGCGGTGACGGCGGCGGAAGCCGAGGAGATATTCGCCGTCGCGAAACAGACCAGCCGCGTGCTGATCGAGGCGTTCATGTACCGCTGCCATCCACAGACACTGGCGGTGGTCGATGCGATCAAAGGCGGCGCTATCGGCAAACTCCGTTCGATTCGCACCAGCTTCTGCTTTCGTACCACCAAGATCGACGGCAACATCCGCTTCGACGCCGGGCTGGCCGGCGGCGCGCTCATGGACGTCGGCTGTTACTGCCTGAGTTTCAGCCGCCTGATCGCCGGCGGCGAGCCGATCGACGCTTTCGCTTTCAAAGAGCCCGGCCCCGGCGGCGTGGATGTCGCCATCAGCGGCGGCCTTCTTTTTGCGGGCGGCGTCACCGCCAGTTTCAATTGCGCGATGCATACGCAGTCCGATAACGCCGCGCTCATCTGCGGTGATGAGGGCTGGATTCGCATCCCTGTGCCGTGGAAACCGAGCACGGCGACCAGCGGCTACAGCATCGAACGCCAGACGCCTCCAAAACAGGACAACACTTCGGCCGGCAAACCGCCGATAGAAAGAATTACGGTGCCCGTCGAAGGCGATGTGTACGGCATAGAGGCCGACGCATTCTCGGACGTCGTTGCCGGCAAAGTCTCTCCGTTCGTCACGGAGGCCGACAGTATTGGGAATCTTCGGCTCATCGAGCGTTTGCACGCGGGGCCCGTTTGATAAAGGATCGTTGACCATGGCATCGAAGGTCGCACTCATCACCGGCATTACCGGCCAGGACGGTTCCTATCTCGCCGAACAGCTTTTGGAAAAAGGCTACGAAGTTCACGGCCTGATCCGCCGCAGCAGCAGCTTCAACACGGATCGCATTGAACACCTTTACCAAGACCCGCACGCGGTCAACCGCCGGCTCACGCTGCACTACGGCGACCTGACCGACGGCATCGGCCTGCGCGAGGTGCTGACCCGCGTGAAGCCCGCCGAAGTCTACAATCTTGGCGCTCAGAGCCACGTCCGCGTCAGCTTCGATCAGCCGGTCTACACGGTGCAGGTCGACGCGCTCGGCACGATCAACTTCCTCGAAGCTATTCGCGACGTGCAGAACAGCACCGGCGAGAAGATTCGCTTCTACCAGGCCAGCAGCTCTGAAATGTACGGCAAGGTCGTCGAGACCCCGCAGACCGAAAACACCCCCTTCTATCCGCGCAGCCCGTACGCGTGCGCCAAGGTCTACAGCTTCTGGCAGACCCTGAACTACCGCGAGGCGTACGACATCTACGCCTGCAACGGCATCCTGTTCAACCACGAATCGCCCCGCCGCGGCGAGACGTTCGTCACCCGCAAAATCACCCGCGCCGCCGGCCGGATCAAGGAAGGGCTTCAGAAGAAGCTCTACCTCGGCAACCTCGACGCCAAGCGCGACTGGGGCTTTGCCGGCGACTACGTCGATGCCATGTGGCGCATGCTTCAGCAGGACAAGGCCGAAGACTACGTCGTCGCGACCGGCGAGACGCACAGCGTGCGTGAGTTCCTCGACGAAGTGTTCCGCCCGCTCGACATCGACTGGCATGACGTCGTCGAAACCGATCCACGATACCTTCGCCCTACGGAAGTGGATCTGCTCCTAGGCGATCCCGGCAAAGCGAAGAAGCAGCTCGGCTGGGAGCCGAAGGTCACGTTCAAAGCCCTGGCCAAGATGATGATCGAAGCCGACTGGGAACTGGCCAAGCGCGACGCGTACCTGGCCAAGCGGAAGTAAAAACGCGCGGTCCAAATGATTTCGCAGATTGCACAGGTTCACAGCGTTTATCGCGATTGACCTGTGCAATCTGCCGCTTGCGGATTTTGAATCTCATGAGCCTCCTCCCCACCGACAAAATCGTCATCACCGGCGGCGCCGGCTTCCTCGGCAGCTTCGTCAACGAAAAGCTGGAGGAGCTGGGCTTCAAGAACCGCTTCAACCCGCGCCGGGCGGATTTTGATTTGACGGTCGAAGCCGATGTCGCTCGGTTGTACGCCGAGCAGAAGCCCGCCATTGTCCTTCACCTTGCGGCGGAAGTCGGCGGCATCGGCGCCAACCGCGATAATCCCGGCCGATTCTTCTACGCCAACATGGCGATGGGCATGCACCTGATCGAGCACGCCCGCCGCAATGGCGTGAAGAAGTTCGTCCAGACCGGCACGATCTGCGCGTACCCGAAATTCACGCCCGTCCCCTTCCGCGAAGACGAACTCTGGAACGGCTACCCCGAAGAAACCAACGCCCCGTACGGCGTGGCGAAGAAGGCGCTGCTGGTCATGTGCCAGGCCTATCGCCAGCAGTACGGCATGAACGCGATCTACCTCCTCCCGGTAAACCTGTTCGGCCCGCGGGATAACTTCCACCCGCATAGCAGCCACGTCATCCCAGCGCTGGTCCGCAAATTCGTCGAAGCCCGCAAGAACAACGCCGACCACATCACGGCATGGGGCACGGGCAAAGCCAGCCGTGAGTTCCTGTACGTCAAAGACTGCGCCGCCGGGCTTGTGCAGGCGATGCTGAAGTACGACTCGCCGGAGCCGTTGAACTTGGGTAGTGGTCGGGAAATCACGATCAAAGACCTCACGGAACTGGTCGCCGAACTCGCCGGGTTTAAGGGCAGCGTCGAATGGGACGCCACCAAGCCGGATGGCCAACCGCGTCGTTGCCTGGACGTCACGCGCGCCGAGCAATCCATGGGTTGGCACTCAACGACGAGCCTGGAAGACGGGCTGAAAGAGACGATCGAATTTTTCGAAGCCCACGCCGACGCCCCGCCGGAACGCGTGTATTAAAAACGGAACGAGCGGGCTCGAAGATGCATGGTCTTAAGTGGATTTTTCGCGCTCGGTTTTGTCTCGTTTATTTACAATTGCGCAGCGCGCTCTAAGTGCAGGGCCGGCCGACAGTACGGCGGAAAAAACAGGCACGCCGTGCGCACACAGCTTACCTAGACCGCCATGCGAGTTATGGCCGGCACATGTTTGCGTACCGGTCAGGGTCAGGCCATCGGTGATAAGCAGTCCGCACGCCACCAAGAAATTTTACCGTCCACGATTCCATCTGTCGGCCAAAAAATAGGCAATTTCGTCGCTTTCTCGCCCCGCATGACGCCGCCCGCCTGATGCGCTAAACTCTCCCCATGAAGATCATCCCCGCCACCGGCGGCATCGCGGGAACCAATTGTTATCTGATCGGCGATGAAGCCACAGGCGAGTGCGTGCTCTTCGACGCGCCGGATCACACCGTCGCCCCGTTGCTGGAGGCCGTCGAGCAAAATGGCTGGGATCTGGTCGGTCTGTGGCTCACGCACGGACACTTTGATCACGTGGCCGATCATCAGGTCGTGCGTGACGCATATCCGGAAGTGGAAATCGTGATCCACCCACTCGATCTGCCCAAGCTGCAGGTGCCCAAGACGCGGTTCTTCCAGTTGCCGTTCGAAATCCCGCCCGGCCATGCAGATCATACGATTGCCGACGGCGACGTGCTGACCTTCGGCAACCTCAGTTGCCGCGTCATCCACACGCCCGGCCACGCGCCGGGACATGTCTGCTTCTACTTCGAAGCCGAAAAAGCGCTGGTCGGCGGCGACCTGATCATCGGCGGCGCCATCGGCCGGTATGACCTGCCTGATTCCAATCTGG
>JAQGHK010000295.1 GCA_028288875.1 Phycisphaerales bacterium
TCTGCCGCTGACTTCGGAACTACCGCCGGACGCGGTGGCCGTCTCCGCCGCTCGCGGTGACGGCCTCGCCGAACTTCGCTCGGCCATCCGTTCTAAGCTCGGCTGTAGCGATCTTGTCTCGCCGCACGCCCGCTGCTGGACGGCTGCCCAGCGCGGCCGATTGGCCGGTCTGCTTTCATTGCCGGGCGGCGGCTCTACAATCGCCGGTTCGGAACTCAGTCGCCCTTAACTCATGATGTTGCTCGCCGTCTTTATCAGTATCGACTTGGTCAAATCCTGGATCGGCCAGCGGCTGTGGTGGGGTGCGTTCATCTCGTTTTGCCTGCTGTTCGCCTGCGGCCTCGGCCTGCCGATGCCGGAAGACGTGCCATTGATTGTCACCGGCGCCCTCATTCGCGAGCGTCCGGAAGGCTTGCACGGCATTCATGCCTGGGCGGTAGTCGGAGCCTTGAACTGGCTCGGCATCATCGGCGGCGACTGCTGCCTTTACTGGCTCGGCCGGCGCTACGGCATGGGCGTGACACGGATTCCGTTCGTCGGCAGCCCCATCACGGTCGCGCGGATGGACAAGCTGAAAGTATGGTTCCACGACTATGGCGTGGCCGTCGTCGCCGTCGGCCGACTCATCGCGGGCATTCGCGGCACAATGGTCTTCTGTGCCGGTACGATTCGATTCCCGTTCTGGAAGTTCCTGATCGCCGACAGCATCGCGGCTATCTTCAGCGGCGGGCTCTTCATGCTGCTGGGCTTCTGGATTGGCCCGATGTTGACCGACGAATCGGTTAAGAAATACCAGCATTACTTCATCGCCGGCGCGATCGTGCTGGCGGTGGTTGTGGTCAGTTACATCGTGTGGAAAGCCTACCGCCGGAAGCCGTCCGCAACGGCCGCGCCGACGGCGTAAGAGCCTCTTCGTAGGGGCGACATACATGTCGTCCGCCCGCCGCCATATAGCCACTCGCGGGCGACATGTATGTCGCCCTACAAGTACGCCAATCCGTTTGCGATTCCTCAACTCGACTTCGTCAGCTTCCGGTACTTCACCCGCGTCGGCTGATCGGCACTCGTGCCCAATCGGCGATGCCGCGCCTCTTCGTAGCTGTTGAAGTTGCCTTCGTGGAACACAATTTGGCTATCGCCTTCAAACGCCATGATGTGGGTGGCGATGCGGTCGAGGAAACAGCGATCGTGGCTGATGACCAGCACGCAGCCGGCGAAGGCCTCGATCGCTTCTTCAAGCGCCTGGATCGTCGTCACGTCCAGATCGTTCGTCGGCTCGTCAAGCATGATGACATTCGCGCCGCTCTTAAGCATGCGGGCCAGGTGAACGCGATTGCGCTCACCGCCGGACAGCACGCCGACAGCCTTGGATTGATCCGTGCCGTTGAAGCCGAAGCGTTTCAGATACGCGCGGCTGTTCACCCGCACGTTGCCGAACTGCATGAACTCCTGGCCATCGGAAATATTTTGCCAGACGCTCTCGTTGTCGTCGAGGCTGGCACGGCTCTGGTCGAGGTAGCTGAGCTTGACGGTTTCGCCGAGCTTGAGCGTGCCTTCGTCGGGCTGGTCATGGCCGGTGATCATCTTGAACATGGTGGTTTTGCCGGCACCGTTCGGGCCGATGATGCCGATGATGGCGTTCGGCGGGACCAGGAAATTCACCTTGTCCATCAGCAGCTTGTCACCGAAGGCCTTCGTCAGATCGACGGCCTCCACTACCTTCTGCCCGAGCCGTGGGCCCGGCGGGATGAAGATATCAAGCTCGACTTTTTCCTGCCGCTCATTCTCCGACACCATGCGCTCATAGTTGGCCATGCGGGCTTTGCTCTTAGCCTGGCGGGCCTTGGGCGAGGCGCGAACCCATTCCAGTTCCTGCGCGATCGCTTTCTGGCGGTTCTTATCCTGCCGCTCTTCGGTCAGCATGCGTTTGGCTTTGTTTTCAAGCCAGACGGAATAGTTGCCCTTGAACGGAAGGCAGCGGCCGTAGTCGATTTCCAGAATCCACGTAGCCACGTTGTCGAGGAAGTAGCGATCGTGTGTCACCGCGATGACCGTGCCCGCGTATTGCTGCAGATGATGCTCCAGCCAAGCGACGGATTCTGCATCCAGATGGTTGGTCGGTTCGTCGAGGATCAGCACATCGGGCTTACGGAGCAGAAGCTCACACAGCGCGACGCGGCGTTTCTCACCGCCGGACAGATTGTCAACGACGGTGTCGGCCGGCGGGGTGCGGAGGGCGTCCATCGCCATCTCAAGCTGCTGATCGAGATTCCAGCCATCGACGGCGTCGATCTTCGCCTGGATGTCGCCTTGCCGGGTGAGCAGCTTGTCCATCTGGTCATCGCTCATCGGCTTGGCGAATTTGTCGGCGATGGCGTTGAATTCGTTGATCAGATTAACCGTGGCCTGCGCGCCCTGTTCGACGATCTGGCGAACGGTCTTGCCGTTCTCCAGTCTCGGCTCCTGCGGCAGGAAGCCGATGCTGTAGCCGGGCTGGCGGATGATCTTGCCGTCGATCTGATTATCCTCGCCGGCGATGATGCGCAGCAGCGTGGATTTACCGGCGCCGTTGTAGCCCAGCACGCCGATCTTGGCCCCGTAGTAATACGAGATATTGATGTCTTTGAGGATCTGCTTCGTGCCAACTTGTTTGGTCACGCCGATCATCGAAAAGATGATTTTTTCGCCTTCAGCCATAGCAAAGCCATTCTATCCGAATCCGGCGGGGCGGTCATCCGGAATAGGCTATCCTTGGCGAGTTATCCGTTGACGTGTTCCGTGGCGAGCGTGGCAGTATCTACGCCGAGGGCGACTTCTGGCAGAATGCCGCGCTTGATGTAAATCGGCAGCACGTGCGGCCGAAGCTTGGGCCGAGCGCGGTTGAAGACGAGCGCTCCGGCGATGCAGATCACGCCGCCGCTAGCGACCGTCGCCTGCACGCCGATGGACCGCGCCGCCAATCCGCAGATCAGGCTGCCGATCGGCACGGTGCCCATGAAGCACATGGTGAACATCGCCATGATCCGCCCGCGCAGGTGATCGTCGGCCAGCGTCTGCAACAACGTGTTGCTGCCGGCCATCTGGATCAGCATGCTCGCGCCGATCAGCGGCATCATGCACATTGAGAGCACGATGTTGGTCGAGTAGGCGAAGACGATCAGCGACGCGCCGAACATGATCGTCGCCGCCACCAGCGCGCGGCTGATACCGACGACCGATTTGCGCGACGCGAGATACACCGCGCCGCCGAGTGCGCCGAGGCCTGATGCGCCGCCGAGCAAGCCGAGCAGCAAGGCGTTGCCATGCAGAATGTCTTTGGCGAACACCGGCATCAGCACCATGTACGGCACGCCGGCGAGGCTGACGAGCGTGAGCAGCAGCAGGATCGCCCGGATCGGCGGAAAGCCGAACGACGCGCGGAATCCTTCCTTCAGCGAATGCAGCACGGCCGGGTGTTGTTTGACGACGAAGGCCGGCAAGCGGCGCATCGCCAGCAGCGCGAAGATGACGGCGATGTAGCTCAGGCCATCCAGAAGAAAGCACCAGCCTTCGCCGTTCGTTCCGATGGCGGCGATCAGCAGGCCGGCCAAGCTGGGGCCGATCAGCTTGGCGGCGTTCACCATCGAACTGTTGAGCGCGATGGCGTTTGGCAGATCGCGCCGGTCTTCCAGCATCTGCACGACGAACGACTGACGGGCGGGGATATCGATGGAATTGATTAGGCCCTGAACCAGACTCAGCACAACCAGAATTGCGAAATTCGCATGCCCGCTGAGCACCACGGCCGCCAGCACCAGCGATTGAATCATCGCCGCGATCTGTGTGGCCACGAGCGTTCGCCGCAGTGGCAATCGATCGGCCCATACGCCCGCGAATGGGGCGAGGACGAACATCGGAAACTGACCGACGAAGCCGACGATACCGAGTTTGAACGGCGACTCAGTGAGCTTGTAGACCAGCCACGCGGTGGCCGTTCCAGTGAGAAAATTGCCGACCAACGAAACGAGTTGCCCGCCGAAAAACAGGCGGTAATTCCGCGAGCGCAGCGCCCGCATCATGTGAACGAGTCGACTCGGATCGGTGTTGGTCGGTGAAGCAGTCGGCGGCGCCTCCATGCATCACATGGTAGGCGCCGCCGAACCGATCTCACACCCCGGAATGTTGCGTGACTTGGCGTTTCCGCGTCGCCGCCGAGGTCAGCCGATTGACGGCTGACAGGTAGGCGAGTGCGCTGGCTTCGAGAATATCGGTGCTCACGCCGCGGCCGCGAATGTCGCCGTCGGCGTGGGCGAGGGCGATCTGCACTTCACCTTGGGCTTCTTTGCCGACGGTGACCGCACGAATGCGATAATCCGTGAGCGCGGCCTTCACACCGGTGATGCGGCTGATGGCCGAGTAAATCGCATCGACCGGGCCGTCGCCGACGCTGGCGTCTTGGCTGACTTCGGTGCCGGTGTGCTTGAGTGTGACCGTGGCCGTCGGGATGGCATTCGTGCCGGTCATCACCTGAAGGCTGACCAGTTCCCACACCGCATTCTCCCGGCCGAACTCGCTGTCGATCAGCACTTCGATGTCTTCATCGAACAGCTCTTTTTTCTTGTCGGCCAACGCTTTGAACTGATTGAACACGCGCTCGATCTGCTCATCACTCAGCGTATAGCCCAACTGCGTCACGCGATCGCGGAACGCGGCCCGGCCGCTGTGCTTGCCCATTACCAGCTCATTGCTTGGCACGCCGACACTGCTGGGGTCCATGATCTCGTACGTGTTCTTGTGCTTGAGCACGCCGTCCTGGTGGATGCCGCTTTCGTGCGCGAACGCGTTCCGCCCGACAACAGCCTTGTTCCGCGGAACGGCCAGGCCCGTGAGCGTGCTGACGGTGCGGCTGGTCTGGTAGATCTTCCTGGCCTCGATGCGAGAATCAACGCCGTAGTGATCGCGCCGCGTGCGCAGGGCCATGACGATTTCTTCCAGCGCCGCGTTGCCCGCGCGTTCGCCGATGCCGTTAATCGTGCATTCCACCTGTCGCGCGCCGCCTTCAACTGCGGCGAGTGAGTTCGCGACGGCCATGCCCAAGTCGTCGTGACAATGGCTGGAGAGGATGATGCCGCGCTCGTTGATGATCGGTAGCTTGGCAATGATGTTGGCGAACATCGCGCGGTAGTCGGTCGGCGTGGCGTAGCCGACGGTGTCCGGAAGATTGATCGTCGTCGCGCCGGCTTCGATGGCGGCGTGGACCAATTCGTGCAGGAAGGTTTCGCCGGTGCGCGTGGCATCCATCGCGCTGAATTCCACGTCGTCCGTGTATTCGCGTGCCAGCTTCACCATGGCCACGCCGCGCTTCAGCACGGTGGCTTTATCGCTCTTCAACTGGTGCTCGATGTGAATATCCGAACTGCTGATGAACGTGTGAATGCGCCCCATCTTCGCAGGCTTGATCGCTTCGCCGGCCCGGCGGATGTCGATCTCCACGCAACGGGCCAACCCGCAAACGACCGACTTCGTGACGGTTTGCGCGATCTGCTTCACGCTCTCGAAGTCGCCTTCCGAGGAGATGGGAAAGCCGGCCTCGATAATGTCGACATTCAGAGATTCCAGGAGCTTGGCCACTTCCAGCTTTTCGGGCAACGTGAGCGTGGCGCCGGGGGATTGTTCGCCATCGCGTAAGGTCGTGTCAAAAATGCGTACGCTGTCCATCGCTGCTCCCATGCCGGCAAAAGTCCGGCCAAGTTCTGCCCTAGAAACACGATCGCCCCGCGACCGTGAGTCGCAGGGCGTGAGTTCCGTCCAAAATGAATCAGACGCGCCTACGACGTAACCGAGAGGCTGCTAAGAAGCAGCCCGGCGGTAAGAAGTCGAATCGCAGTCGTCTGAACCATTGCGAAAATAGCGTATCAGCCGCCGGCCTTT
>JAQGHK010000373.1 GCA_028288875.1 Phycisphaerales bacterium
AGCGCGTCGGCCACATCAAAGTCCGACGCGCGGACGGCCTGCAGGAAGTCGGCGGCGCTGCGCATGGGGTCTAAAGTGGCCACACCATGGTTATCGGGCGTTGCCGAGTCCAAGGAACAAGAATTCCGGGCAAATCGCCACGCCCCGCCGCCGGGCACTTCCCCGGGTCCAATAACTCATGCCAACCGCCCCATCGGACCGACATTGATCCATAGCAACACCGGAGGTGTGCGTTGGCCAGTCGCAAAGTGCATTCACTTGATTCTCTGCTCGAACTCCGTGCCTTGGCCCGTGAGCGTGGTCAAACCTTCGTCCACTGCCACGGCTGTTTCGACGTCGTGCACCCCGGCCACATTCACCACCTGCAGCACGCCCGCAGCCGCGGCGACTTCCTGCTCGTTTCCGTCAGCAGCGACGCCAACGTCAGCAAAGGCGTTAGCCGGCCGCTGATTCCTGATGACCTGCGCTGTGACAGCCTGGCCGCGCTCGAATGCGTCGATGCCGTGCTGCTCAATGACTTCCCCACCGCCGCCGAACTGCTTAGCGCCGTGAAGCCTGACGTATATGTGAAGGGTCGCGAGTACGAAGCCAGCGCCGACCCGCGCTTCCTGCTCGAGCGCGACACCGTCGTCGCCCATGGCGGCGAAGTGTTCTACACCGGCGGCGACGTCGTCTATTCCTCAACCGCCCTCATCGGCGCGCTTCGCGACACCGGCGCATTCAACACCGAAAAAGTCAACCGCTTCACCCGCGATAACGACCTGTCGCCGTCCGCCGTCGAAGCGCTGCTGCACCGCATGTCCGGTCAGAAGATCGTGGTCGTCGGTGACACCATCATCGATCGCTACCACTTCTGCGAGGCCACCGGCGTGGCCGGCGAAGGGCCGATGATGGCGCTGCACGCAATTGCTAAGCGCGATTTCGACGGCGGCGCGGCCATCGTCGCCCGCCACGCCGCCGCGCTCGGGGCAGATGTCACACTCATCACCGCGACCGCCGACGACACGGAATCCGCACAATTGGCGATGCGCCTCCGCAATGAGGGCGTCCGCGTCACCGGCACGGATCACCGTAAACAGCTCATCACCAAAACCCGCTTCGTGGTCGACGATCAGAAAGTCCTGAAAGTGGATGACGGCCCCGCGATGCCGCTGGACGCGAAGCGCGAAAAGCTCGTCGCCGAGCAGATCCTGTCCGCCGCCCAAGGCGCGGCCTGCGTCATCTTCGCCGACTTTGGTTACGGCCTGATCACGCCCGGTTTGCTGGACCGCGTGATGCCGCGCCTTCGCGCTGCCGTGCCAGTGCTGGCGGCCGATGTGAGCGGGAAGCAGACTAACTTGCTGAAGTTCCGCGGTGTCGATCTGCTCTGCCCCACCGAACGTGAATTGCGTGAAACCCTCGGCGACTTCGCCGGCGGCATTGGCGCGGTCGTCAGCCGGCTGCTGCGCGAAACAGACGTCAAAAGCGCGCTCATCACGCTCGGCAAGCAAGGTCTGGTCGCCTGCGATTGGCCGGCCGGTTCATGGCAGGCGAGCGGCGGGCGACTCAATACACACTACCTGCCGTCACTGGCGGACCGCGCGATCGATCCACTGGGTGCGGGCGACGCCCTGCTGGCCACGGCCAGCCTGGCGCTGGCAGCGGGCGCGACGCTGCAGCAGGCCGCGTTCGTTGGCTCACTGGCGGCGGCGGTTGAAATTCAAAACGTCGGCAACGTCCCGGTGACGGCCGACGCGTTGCTGGATGCGATGCTGGCCCTGAACGGCTCGTCGCGGGCCGTGCCGCCGGGCATGGTGGCCTGAGTTTTTGAGAGCAAATCCATGATTGATCTGTCCATCGTCCTGCCGACCTGTAACCGCGCTGAACTGCTGCGCGACGCCCTGCACGCGATCACGAAGCAGACGCAGTGCCGCTATGAAATCATCGTGGTCGACGGCGCGAGCTGCGATGCCACGGCCGAAGTACTGGCCCCGTTCGAGCACATGCTCGGCGACAACATGACGGTTTTCCGCGAGCACACCCGCCGTGGCTTTGTCCGCGCGGCCAACCTCGGCCTGCAGGCGGCGCGCGGTCGCAATCTCTGCTGGCTGAATGACGACGCCCGCCCGGTGGACAACGCCCTGGACCTCGCCGTCGGCGAAATCGACCGCAACCCGGCGGCCGTGCTGGCGATGTTTCACCGCTGGCAGTCGCCGAGCAACGTGGCCTATGTGACCGACCAGGGCGGCACGTGGTTCAGCCTCTGTCACGTGCGCGGCACGCTGTACGCTAACTTCCCCATCGCCCGCCGGACAACGTTCGAGCGCTTGGGCTTCCTCGACGAACGCTACAAATTCTGCGCCGCCGACCCCGATTTTTCGCTCACCGCCTGGAACGCCGGCCTGCGGGTTCTGCCGGCCTGGGGCGTGTGCATCGACCACGACCAGCACGCCGATGATCGCCGCGAGCAAGATTCGCCGGCGATGGCCGCGGATAATGAAAAACTGTTTGAAAAGTGGGATTTGCCACCGAAGAATCCGGTGAAGAACGACTTCGACCCGTCGCGGCCGTGCACGTTGCGCGGGCTGCGTGAGCCGGGTCGGATCGCAGCATAAACCGTTAGCGGCTTCGCTTGCGAAGCGATCGGTGGCGATAATGGACTTACGCGTCGAAGACTGCTTCGCAAGCGAAGCCGCTAATAGCTGATTGTGATTTTTGCAGTGAATCAGGTTCCACTCGTCAGTTTCGTGATCTCCACCCGCGACCGGCGCGATGTACTGCTGTCGACGCTGGAGCACGTTCGGGCCTGTGGGCTCGCGCCTGCGTCGTTTGATATTCATGTCGTCGATAACGCTTCGTCCGACGGCACCGCGGCCGCCGTGCGCGAGCAGTTTCCGGATGTGCATCTGATCGCGTCCGACCGCAACGGCGGGTCTGTGGCGAAGAACCTCGCCCTGCCGCACGCGCTCGGGCGATACATCGTTTTTCTCGACGACGATTCATTCCCAGAGCCCGGCTCGATCCAGCGGATGGTCCGGCATTTTGAGTCCGACCCCACCCTCGGCGCGGCCACCTTCACTGTCACCCTGCCGAGCGGCCTCCGCGAATGCAGCGCGTATCCCGACGTGTTCATCGGCTGCGGCGTCGGCCTCCGGCGGCGGGCGTTGCGCCTCGCCGGGCCACTGCCGGAAGACTTCTTCATGCAGGCCGAGGAATACGATCTGTCGCTGCGGCTGCTTGATGGCGGCTGGCAGGTACGGCGGTTTGATGATCTGCATGTCGCCCATTTGAAAACGCCTAAGGCCCGCCTGCCGGGGCGTACGATTCGGCTAGACGTTCGGAACAACCTATTCCTGATCATGCGGCGATTTCCGCGGCAGCACATCGTTCCCTATTTCTGCGACTGGATGCAGCGATACGCGTGGATCGCCCGCTCGCAGGGCGCGATTCTCCCGTACCTGCAAGGACTGCTCGAAGGCCTGCTGCGGTCGGCGATGCAGCCGAAGAAACGGCAGCCGATTTCGGAGCAGGCGTTCGAGCACTTCGCCAAGCTCCATGAGACGGCCGCGCGGCTGGGGCCGGTGTTGAAGCAGCACCATGCGCAGCGTGTACTGCTGATCGACGCGGGGAAGAATCTGTACGCCTACTGGCAGGCCTGCCGTGAGATGAACGTGGCTGTCGTCGCCATCGCGGATGACAAGCTCGGCCGAACGGGGCGGCGGTACCGCGGGGCGCGGGTGCTGCCGGATGACGAGGCGCGGAAGCTGCCGCACGATCTGGCGATCGTGGCGAACCTATCGCCGGAGCATGCCAAGCGGCGGCTGGCGGAGTGGACTTTGAAACACGATCGGCCTGTGGTGGATTTGTTCGCCGAGACTCCGACATCCGCCATCCGCGCGGCGTAGGCCGCTTTTGTAGGGGCGACGCATGCGTCGTCCGCTCGGACCAACTGACGTTCAAGGACGACGCAAGCGTCGCCCCTACATAACCCACGAAGGCACGAAGAAAACCATTCCGGTTCTCTTCGTGCCTTCGCGGCTTCGTATTTTAAATCTGAATTACTTGCGAGCGCCGGGCTGCGTCGGGATTTCGCCGAACTGTTGCTCGTAGCGCTTGATCAGCTGCAACAGCGAGCCGGCGAGGCGCTTGGCGTTCGGGTAGCTGAGGACGATGCGGTCCGTCAGCTTGAACATCACCTGCGGCTGGCCGCCCTGGTTCGGACGCGGCATGTTGAAGCCGAAATCGATGACCACTTCTTCGGCCGTCTGGTTGATCAGGTAGCCGTTGGTGTAGGTCGTCTTGAGTTCGCGGTCGTCGACCACGAGCTGGACGTTGTTCGGATCGTTCTGAGCAGCGGGAGCGGTTTCGTCGGCCATGTGCAAATCCTTAGTAAAACGAGTCGTTTGTTGTAGCCCAAACATCGGCTGTGGACAACCGCCGCTCAACGCGACGGCGACCAAAGTCAGAACATTTCGCTGATCCGATAACGTCCGGGTTTCTGCTGCTTGATCCAGCGGGCGGCCCTTAACGCACCGTGAACAAAGGTGTCGCGGCTGGTGGCCTTGTGGGTGATTTCCAGGCGTTCGCCGAGGCCACCGAAATAGGCCGTGTGCAGACCGATTTCATCGCCCATGCGCAGGCTGTGCATGGTGACGTCTTTTGGCTGCCGCGGAACGTCGCCGCCATGCCGGCCGTAGACGAGCGCGGACTTGTCGCGCTCCAGCCCTTTCAGCACCGCGGCGGCGATCATCTCGGCCGTGCCGCTGGGGGCGTCTTTCTTGAAACGATGATGCGCCTCCAGCACCTCGGCGTCGTAATCCGGGCCGAGCAGCTTGGCGACTTCTTCGACGATCTTGCACATCACCGTCACGCCAAGGCTCATGTTGCCGGCCTGCAGAATGGCGATCTCCTCAGCGGCGATATCGATCGCGTCGTGATCGTCCTGCGTCAGCCCGGTGGTGCCGATGACCATGGCGATACCGCGGTCACGGCACGCCTTCAGCCAGTGCTTCATGCCGGCGGGCACGGTGAAATCGATCAGAACATCAGGCTTTTCGTGGAGGTCAGGTGTGATCGGCAAGCCGATCTTACCGACGCCGGCGACTTCGCCGGCGTCTTGCTCCAGAAAAGGACTATTGCCCCGCTCAATGGCGGCGACCACCTTCAAATCGTCCGATTGACGGGCCACGGCGATAAGGCGTTGGCCCATGCGGCCGGCGGCGCCGGTGATTGCGATTTTGGTCATTGTTGTAGGGGCGACATATATGTCGCCCTCCCGTGGCGCATCGACGTTCCCGGGCGACATGTATGTCGCCCCTACTCAATACTCTTTCACCGGCAGCGTGCTGACGCTTTCTTCCAGCTTCACGTGCTTCAACATCTCAGGATTCCCGCCGAGTGCGGCGACGATGGCTTCGAGGCTGTCGTCTACGACCGTGGGCCGGTTGCTGAGTTTGCCGTGCGGCTCGACCTTCGGGGCCAGATCCTGCACGCTCTTCATGTCGATGCCGGTGTGGTACTTCACCGTTTCGTTCGGGTCTTTGAGCTCGTGGCCGGTGAGGATGCAGACGACGTCGTCGCTCGGGCTGATCGTGCCATTGGCGAGAAGCTGCGTGAGGCCGGCGAGGCTGGCGGCGCTGGCGGGTTCACAGCCGAAGCCCCAGCGGGCGACCATGGCGCGGTGTTCGCTGATCGATTCATCGTCGGCCTGCACCACGATGCCGTTCATCACGTCGATCGCCCGCAGCGCTTTGCTGAGATTCACCGGCCGACCGATTTCGATGGCGCTGGCGATCGTGTGCGCGCGGTGGCCGGCCTCGTTCAGTTCGCCGTAGTATTGGCCGACCTTTTGCTGATCGACGTTGCCGTTGTTCCAGGTCAGCTTGCGGTCGTTGACCAGTTCGTACAGCGTGTTCGCGCCCTTGGCGTTGACGATCACCAGCCGCGGGACCTTTTTGATCAGGCCGAGCATTTTCAGTTCGGCGAACGCCTTGCCGAAGGCGCTGCAGTTCCCAAGGTTGCCGCCGGGGACGATGATCCAGTCCGGGGCTTCCCAGTTCCGCGCTTCCAGCACCCGCAGCATGATCGATTTCTGCCCTTCCAGGCGAAACGGGTTCACGCTGTTCATCAGATAGATGCCCAGGTCCGGCACGGTGGTGGCGATCTGCCGAATGCGATGCAGGCAGGCATCGAAGTCGCCGCGGATCTGGAGGGTTTGTGCGCCGTAATCGAGCGCCTGTGAAAGTTTGCCGAAGCTGATCTTGCCGCTGCCGATGAAGACGACGCCTTGCATCTCCGACATGCTGGCGTACATCGCCAGGCTGGCCGAAGTGTTGCCGGTGCTGGCGCAGGCGACGCGATTCGCACCCACCATTTTCGCGTGGGTGAACGCGGCCGTCATGCCGTTGTCTTTGAAGCTGCCGCTGGGATTCAGGCCTTCGTATTGGAGGAGGAGTTTACCGGTGCGCATGCCCATTCGGCCTGCCAACAGGTCGGCTTGCTGGAGGACGGTTCGGCCTTC
>JAQGHK010000384.1 GCA_028288875.1 Phycisphaerales bacterium
GGATTGGTCTGCCGAGCTGACCAAGATCAAGGCGATGGGCTTCAACGACGTTCATTTCCTGCCGCTGACGACGCTCGACACGTCGCTCAGCCCCTACTCGGCCAAGAGCCTGTTCGATGTCGACCCGAGCTACGTGGCCACCGGCCCCGGCAAGCCGAGCGGTCTGGAACAACTGGAAGCGCTCATCACACAAGCCAAGACCTTAGGCCTGAAGCTGTGCTTTGATCTGGTGCTGAACCACGTCGGCACCGACAGCGATATCGCGACACAGTCGCCGGAATGGATCGTGCCCGATCAGGACAGCCCCGACGGCAACCGCCGCGCCCGCTATTGGTCCGGCGTCGACTGGCAATCGTGGCAAGATTTGGTGCTGATCAATTACGAGCACCCTTCGCAGGGCATTCGGGCCGACATCCTGTCTTACATGCACGAGTACGCGCTGTTCTGGGCGAAGTACGCCAGCGAAACCGACGGCTTCGTGCGCTTCGACAACCTGCACAGCAGCGAGAAAGATTTCGTTGATGCGCTATCGGTGAAGCTTCGCGCTGAGTATCCGAACGTGGGCATCATCGCCGAATATTTCACCGACGCCGGTACGATGCTCGACACCGTTCCGAAGTGGGGCCTCAGCCTGATTCTGGCCACCCCGTGGGACAGCCGCTTTGTGAATCAATTGCGCGAGTACCTGCGGTACATCCATTCGATTTCGGACCACGTGCGGTTCTTCATGCCGATCACGTCGCACGATTCGGGCACACCGGCGCAGGAGTTCGCGTCACCGCAGGCCACGATTCCGCGGTACGTGTCGGCGGCGTTGATGGGAACCGGCGCTACCGGCATCACGCAGGGCGTGGAATGGGGCCAGCCGGAAAAGATTCAATTCATCGGCCGCCAGCCGAAGCTGATCGGCACGGCCGAACCGATCTTCGGCGACTTCCTGCGCAAGGTGAACGGCATTCTCGACGCCGAGCCCGCTTTCCGGCGCGGCGATAACTGCCAGTTCGTCGACGGCGGCCATCACGCCATGATCGCCATGTTCCGCAAGGAAAACCGCCCGGGCCGGCTCGGGTTCCTGGTGATCTGCAATTTTGACATCATGGGCGAGCAGGAAATCCAGATCGATCTGGCCGCGGCGATCGGCGTGGACGGCCCGGTGCAGTGTGTCGACCTGGTCGACGACGCAACGCGATTCACCACTGGCCCGCAGCTGACGCTAAGATTGCCGGCCTGCGGGGTGCACGTGCTGTCGCTACGCACGGTTGCCCCCCTGCAATAGCAGGAGGGCCGGGCATGGTGCATCGTGGATGGCTTGGCGGCATCGTCGCGGTGCTGGCCGCAGTAGCAGCAGCGCAGGCCTCGGAGGTGGGTGGCGACCTCCGTTCCGGCCCGTTTTCGCTGTCGATCTCTGCCGGCCAGCCGGTTCGTGTCATGCGCGCATCGGCGGCGATCGCGACGACGACGGCTCCGCTGATGGCGGATCTGATCGACGCGACCGGACAAATATCGCGCCTGAGTGGCACCTACGCGAAAGTCGATCGCACAGATGGCGGCTATCGCGCGAGCGGCGTGCTAGAAACCGCGGCCGGATCGATTCTTGAATTCGCCGATGAATTCACCGCCGTCACCGACGGCGGCAGCTTTCGGCTGGACCGCACCGTCACCGTCCGTCACGCCGCCAATGCCGACAAGGGCTTTCGCACACAGTTTTCCGCGCAACTCGCCGGCGCGAAATCGCTCGCCGACGTGCAGGTGTTCGTGCCGGGCATGTGGTATTGCGATGCCGCGCATGTGCCACCGTCGGGGCTGATTGGTGATCCGTCTCAGCAAAATTACCTGATTCGCGAAGACCGCCTGCCGTTGCCGTTGGCGATGATCCGGAACCGGTCGGATGGCCTCGCTGTCACGGTGATTCACACCCAGCCCGATGGCACCACTTTCGCCGCCGAAGATACGCGGGCGACGGTGATCGACGACCGCATGCAATTCGCCTCCCTCGGCCCCGTGCAGCAGGATGGCACGGCCGTCGCGCTCGCGTATCCGGGGGCGGAGAAAGACCAGTCGCGCATCGCCGGCAAACCCGGGCCGCCCGCGGCGGAGCGGTTTCATCCCGTGCGCGAGGGCCTGTCTCAGCACTGGCAGATGGTGTTGCATGTCGCCGCAACGCCGAGCTTTGATGACGCCATGCGCGACGCCTGGCAGACGGCGTACGACGCCTTCGCGCCCAAACCTGTCGCCCTGCCGATGCCCAAGGTTTACGCGGCCAGCATTGATGTGCTGGACCATTATTTCCTCGAGCGCAATGGCATCCCCGGATTTCCGTTCGCCGTCACGCTGCCGGACGGGAAAGTGCGCGACGTCAGCTTTCAGATGGGCTTCGTCGGCGAGCAAATTCCGTGCGCGGCGCATCTGATCGCCGCCGGCTTCAAGCGGCCGCAGGCGGCGCTCGTGAAAAAAGGCGAGCGCATTGTCGACTTCTGGGCCGCCAATTGCCTCACGCCCACCGGCCTGCCGCGAACGTGGTACGACGTCGATCCCAAACCGCATTGGCGCGACTATAAAACCTTCACGCGCATCGCCACCGACGGCATGCAAGGCATGCTCCAGGCGTGGCGGCGCATGAAACTCAATGGCCGAGATAAGCCGGCGTGGCTGGCCTGCTGCCGCAAATATGGCGACTGGCTGGTCGCCCATCAGAATGCGGATGGATCCTACTTCCGCCAATACGCCGACGACGCCAAGCCGCTGATCGACAGTAAATCCGCCACGCTGCATCCGGTGCGTTTCCTGATTGACCTGTTCAACGCGACCGGCGATAACCGCTATCTCGCCGCCGCCAAGCGTGCCGGCAAATTCGGCCAAACCGACATCGGCGACAACGCCAACTATTACGGCGGCACCGCTGACAACAATGACGTCAAAGACAAAGAGGCCGGCTGGATCGCGCTCGATTCGTTCCTCGCGCTCTACGAAGTCACCGCCGACCGCGCTTGGCTGATTCCTGCAACGCACGCCGCGACGTTTACCGAAACCTGGGTGTACGGCTGGAACGTGCCGATCGATCGAACGGGGTCGAAGGTGACAATTCCGAAGATCCAAACGACGGCCGGCATGAGTCTCATTGCCACCGGGCATTCCGGGAGCGACGTGTATCTGGCCTTCGCACCGTTCGCGTATTTCCGATTGTCGATTTATTCCGGCGACGCGCATTTCGCGGCGATGGCCAAACTGCTGATGCAGAACACGCGGCAACTGGTCGATGTCGACGGTTCACTCGGCTACGCGCAACCCGGCCTGCTGACCGAAGCGTTTTCCCTCGCCCCGCCGCGCGGGCATGGCGTGAATGTCTGGCTGCCTTGGTGCACGGCCGCGGTGCTGGATCCGATGCAGCAATTTCAGGATGCGTTCGGCGCGATGGAGCTCGATCAGATCGATCAGCTTCCGCAGGCGCGGCGCACTGAGCTGCTGACTACCTATTCGCGACGTCACGGCTTTCCAGCATTGCGATCCAAGCCGTAGTGGTGCCGCGCTTGACCACCGCTAGCAGTCGGACTTCTATCGAGCGCTTTACCCGACAAAGCGTTGACATCGCCGCTCGAACGCGTAAAAGAAACTGACATTTTTTTGGGAAGGATTCCACATGGCTGCCCGCAAAGTTGACGTCGCCTCGATCAAATCCGATTACGAAGCGTTCAAGCACGAACAGATCAAAGCCCTGACCGACACGCTGGACGACCTCAAGGCCCAGCGCTCGGAACTTGACGCCCAGATCGCCCACCTGCAAGCCGTCTCGACCGAACTGTCCGGCAGCAAGCCCGCCGCCGCGGCAACGCCGGCTAAAGCCAAGAGACGCTGAAGCGGCTAAGCGCCGAAGTGTTAGCTTCTCTGGTCCCTCTCCCGGTATTGCCGGGAGAGGCTAGGTGAGGGCTGGCGACAAAAACGATTGCAAATCAATCCGGCGCTGACGTTCTAGCGTCGCAGTCGAAGCCCTCACCCTACCCGCGTGCCTACGGCACCTCCCGGCAATACCGGGAGAGAAACACGGATTGTCTCTACTTCGGCTTCTTGAGAAAGTGGCCTTTTTCGCAGAGCAGCACGAAGTGCTCGACGTTCTGCTTCAGCTCTTCCCACTTCTGGCGGATGGTGTCGGCCTCTTTCAGGTCGATCTGCTGGTCGTTTTCCACGCTCTCCGTGACCGAATCCAGCAGGCCGCTGAAATCGCGGACCATCATGCGGGTCTGGCGGTAGATGTTCTGGTCCAGATTGCCGGGCGTCGTCGGCGGGTTGGGCACGTAGAACCCCCCGGCCTGGTTGCAGGCCCAGCGGACCAGGCGAATGTCCTTGGTCTGGCTGACCAGTTCGCTGAGCCGGTCGAGCGGGTTTTTCGTGCCGCTTTGCTCCGGATCGCTCTCGTCGGCGGCGGGCTCGCACCACTTATAAACAAGGGCGGCGCTGACCTTCATCCCCGCGGCCACTGACTTCACACCGGGTCCATCGACGGCCTGGCGGATCACCTCATAGCTTTTCATGGACACGCATTCTACAGCCGTTGCCTTGCCAGCAGAACCGGGAAACGCGATGCTGCGATTTTGGCAGGCTATTTTTGGCCGAAGTTTGGCTTTTTGGAGATTGTCACGATGCCGTTTCGCTCGCTCGCCCTCGTTTTGTGCCTTGCCGCCGTCGCCCCGGCCCAGATGCTGCCGCCAGGCGCCGCGCCCAAGCCCGCCCCCGCGACCGCCGCCGCCCCGACCTCCCAGCCGGAAGACGTCGCCGCCATCCGTGATACGCTGGCCAAGTACAACGCCGCCGTCACCGCCGGCGACGTCGCCACGCTCCAAGGCTTCATCGCCACCAGCAGCGACACGCAGAAGAAGGCCCTCGCCCTGATGGGCAAGCTGACCAACGCCGGCCGCGACGTGTATCAGGCCGCCGTCACCAAGTTTGGTGAGGCCGAGCTGGCTAAGAACCAGGTCGAGCGCCAGAGCTTCCCCGCCGGCTACCCCGCCCTGCCGGCGGACGCGGTCGACGTCGTCCCGAACGGCGATAAGGCCAGCCTCGTCAACCGCATGGCTGCCGAGGCCCCGCCGCTGTCGATGAAGAAGGTCGACGGCGCCTGGAAAATCGACGGCGACGCCCTGCTGCCCTCCATCACCGAAAAGCAGCTCAACGAACAGACGGCCGTGCTGGAAACTGCGATTAAGCAGATCACCGACACCGCCGAAGACGTGACGGCCGGCCACTTCCGCTCGCCGGACGAAATCGTAATCCTGATGAACGCCCGCGTGCAGAAAGCCGTCCGCGCCGCCCAAGCCAAGCTCGCCCCGATGGACGACGCCGGCATGGGCGGCCCGGGTGGTCCGGCCGGCCCGACGGGTCCGACTGGTCCGACGCCGATGCCCGCGAAGTAAGATTGGCCGAGTTGGATCCCTCTTAACCCCCTCTCCCGGTACTCCGGGGGAGGGCTGGGGAGGGGGTCTTCGACTGATCGCAACGGTAGCGCGGCAGACCCTCTCCCGGGGCACCAGGAGAGGGGACGAGAACACCATGGCCCAGACCAAGCAACAGATTCAAGCCACCCTCGCCGCGGCCGGCATGCATCCGCGGCATCGGTTCGGGCAGAACTTCATGATCGATGGCAATCTCGTGCGCACGATCGCCGACGCCGCCGCGATCACGCCGCAAGACACGGTCATCGAAGTCGGCCCCGGCACGGGGACGCTGACGGAAGAATTGCTCAGCCGCGCGGGCAAGGTCGTGGCGGTGGAAATCGATCGCGATCTTGCCGAACAGCTTCGGACCAACTTTGCGAACGAACCGAAGTTCACGCTCATTGAAGGCGACGCTCTCGCCACCAAGCACGAGCTGAACACCGAACTGGGTGCCGCCATTTCCGCGGCGACCGGCACCGTGAAGCTGGTCGCGAATCTGCCCTACAACATCGCCAGCCCGCTGGTGGTGGAACTGCTGCGGGCTGGCGTTAGTACGCTGGTGTTCACGGTCCAGAAGGAAGTGGCCGATCGCCTGAAGGGCAAGGCCGACAGCGACGATTACGGCCCGCTGACGGCGGTCGTTCAACTGCTCTCAAAAGTCGAAGTCCTGCGTACGTTGCCGCCGCAAGCGTTCTGGCCGCCGCCCAAAATCGACTCGGCCTTGGTTCGCCTGACGCGTGAAGACCGCCTCGGCGAACACTCCGCCGCGTTCGGGCGGTTCGCGCACACGCTGTTTTCGTTTCGGCGGAAGACGCTGCGGAAGGGCCTCGACATGGGCGGCTACAAAGTCGCGCCGGAAACGGTCGGCCTTGATGGCACGAAGCGAGCGGAATCGTTCACGCCAGAGCAACTATTGGCCCTGTTCCACGCGGCCCGCGAATCGTCTTTGTAGCTGCGACGCCTGCGTCGCCTTGCCGCGCGGCGATTGTTCGGCAATTACCGTTTACGACCAATTGAGTGTCGGACTGCAAGGCGACGCAGGCGTCGCAGCTACGAAAAGCCGCACGCTATTACGCCACCCGCCCCGCCGCTAATCGCAGCAGCAATTCCCGCCGTGTCGCCGTGATCGCCAGGATCAGCGCGATCAATACGAAGACCGACAGCACCGTGTAATTCGTACTGGCCAGGTGATGGAACTTATCAAACGTCGCGTGATCGACATTGCGGGCTGCTTCAATCTTTGGCGTGATGTAGCCGATCTGCACCGCAGCCAGTCCCGTCGCGATGAGCGTCGCCGCGAGCGACCACGTTTTGGTTTTCGACCGCCCGACCCACCGCCAGATCACCAGCGTCAGTAGCGCGACGGCCGCCAGGATCAGTTGGTAGCGCTCGAACGCGTGGAACAACACCGGCGCGGCATCGATAGCCGCCGCGCGGGCTTTTATGAAGAGCGTCGAGACGAAAAGGATCAACGCAACTAACCCGCCGAGCCAGAGGCCAAGCGTGATGGTGACGAGGTACGCGAACATGCGGTTCATACCACGATGGTACGGCGCGCAACGAACTACATCGATTGTGATGTGCGGTTGCGACAATCGGTCGTCCATAAGACTCGAAGCGTCGCTTGCGTGATCGCCTTCGACAAGCAAGGCGATCACGCAAGCGACTTCCGGACGTTGAATGGCAGTCGGAGTGACCGATTTGGTCGTCCCGATTACCCGGGTCGCGAATCGCTTACGGGTACAAGCCCTTCAACTTGTTCGCTTCCAGCACGCGCCCGACAGCGATGGCGTAGGCAGCGGTGCGGTAGTCGCAGTCGGCCTCATCGGCTTTCGCGTTCACCGCGTCGAACGCGTGGTCCATGATCTTCGTCAGCTCTTCGCGCACACGAGCGAGATCCCAGAAGTAATTGTTCAGGCCCTGCACCCATTCGAAGTAGCTGACGGTCACGCCGCCGGCGTTGGCGAGGATGTCGGGCAGGATGGTGACGCCGGCCTCCTGCAGGATCGCATCGGCCTCGGGCGTGGTCGGGCCGTTGGCGGCTTCGACGATGATCTTGGCTTTCACATGCGGGGCGATCGTCGCGTCGAGCGTGTTTTCACGGGCGGCGGGGATCAGCACGTCGCACTCGGCGGCTAGCACTTCTTCGTTGGTAATCGCGTCGCCGCCGTCGAAATCGGTGAGTTGTTTATGTTCACGGTAGTACGCACCAGCTGCGTCGATATCGACGCCGTTCTCATTGAAAATGCCGCCATACTGGTCGCTGATGGCGATGATTTGTGCGCCCAACTCGTCCAGCAGCCGCGCCGCGTGATAGCCCACTTGGCCGAAGCCCTGGATGCTGATCTTCATCCCTTCCAGCGTGCGGTGCTGCGTGGTTTCGACAAAGCGCTTCAGCACGCACATCACGCCACGGCCCGTCGCTTCTTCGCGCCCACAACTGCCGTGCAGCGCGATCGGCTTGCCCGTGACCACGCCCAGGCTTTGCCGGCCGGTCATGACCGAATAGGTATCGAGCATCCACGCCATCACCTGCGCGTCGGTGCCGAGATCGGGCGCGGGGATGTCGTCCATCGGGCCGATGACGGGCATCACTTCGCTGGTGTACCGGCGCGTGAGCCGTTCCTTTTCGCCGAGGCTGAGCGTTTTGGTATCGCAGACCACGCCGCCCTTCGCGCCGCCGAAGGGGAGATCGACGAGGGCGTTTTTCCACGTCTGGAGCATGCCCAAGGCCATGACCTCGTCCATGTTGACGGAGCTGTCATAGCGGATGCCGCCTTTGAACGGCCCGCGGGCGTTGTTGTGCTGGGCGCGGTAGCCGGTGAAGACTTTGATGGAGCCGTCGTCCATGCGGACGGGGCAGGAGACGGTGAGGACGCGTTTGGGGGAAGAGAGATAGGTCC
>JAQGHK010000392.1 GCA_028288875.1 Phycisphaerales bacterium
CGTGCTTCGCTGCACCTATCGCACAGAGGCGGACCGGCTGCTGCTGGATCTGGAATTGCAGAACACCACGAAAGGCCCCATCTTCGGCTTCACCGCCAGGCCGTTGCAGCTTCGCCTGCCCGGTAAAGTGACGACCCACGGCTGGGCCCACGGTTGGCCGACGCCCAGCGTACTGAACGACGCGCCGCAGATTTTCGACGTGGCGTGGCCGGACGGTTCCATCGCGATCTGCAATGAACAGATCGACCAGCCGCTCTGGATCGATCTGGCGAGAAACGGCAAAACCGATCAGTACGCCGTCACCATCCGATACGAGGGACCACCGCGCTGGCAGGAGATCAGCGGTAACGATCGCCGACGCTTCTCACTTTCTCTTCGCTTCGGCGCGGCCGGCACGAACTCCGTTCAGACCGCCAAAGACATTTATCAGCGCTTCGCCGAGCGCTACCCGTCGGATTTGAAATGGGATGACCGCCGACCGATCGGGTGCAACTTTCTCTCCAGCATCGAAAGCCGCTCACCGACCAATCCGACCGGCTGGCTGCACGATGCGACGATCGACATGAGCACCGACGCCGGCCGCGCCGACTGGCGGAAACGAATGCTGGCTCGCGCGGATAAATCCGTGTCTGTCGCCAAAGAGATGGGCTGCCAGGGTGTGATCGTCTGGGACATCGAAGGACAGCGGAATCCGCACAATATCAGCTACATCGGCGACCCGCGGCTGATGCCCACCCTGTCGCCGGAAATGGACACGATCGCGGATGAGTTCTTCAAAAAATACACCGACGCCGGCCTGCGATGCGGGGTGACGCTTCGGACGACGCACGTCGTACGGACGCCGGGCGGGAAGAACGACTGGGAGCACATCAATGTCGAGGACATCGTCGCCGAGATCAGCGGCAAGCTGGAATACGCGCACAAGCGATGGGGCTGCACCTTGTTTTATGTTGACTCCACGCTGCGTTGGGATCTCGGCGCCGACGGCCAGTTCGCCCTGCACACACTGCCGGCCGAGATTTTTCAGACGCTGCACGCGAAGTATCCCGACGTGCTGCTGATTCCGGAACAATCCATTACGCGGTACCACGCGTACACCGCGCCGTACCACGAAGTAATGCCGCCGCACAATTACGCGATCACCCCGCCGCAGGTGCGGGCGGCGTATCCGAATGCATTCAGCGTAATCCGCGTGGCCGACATTCCGGTGATCGAGAAGAATTTTGACGCCCTGGTGGCCGCGGTGCGCTCCGGAGACATCATCATGTTTCGCACCTGGCTGGATGATGCGGACAATGTTCCCGTTAAGCGCATCCTGGACGCGGCAAAGCGCTAAGCGCGTCGGATACGCAGGCGCGGGCCGTCATTCGAAGTCCAGCTCCCCGAACTTGCTCGGCTGATGGAAATCCAGCCGCTCACCGATCGGCGACCAGCTCGCCCAGTGGGGGTGCGAGCTCGAATCGGCGCACTTGTAGAAATTGCCCCGAAAGCGTTTGCCCGAGAGCGGGCCAATCGTTCCGACGTACTGCTCGAGCACCGCGACCGGGATATCCAGTTCCACCCACCACGGCGTCGGCTCCCGCCGCTCCGGCCAGACGATCTGCGGCATGGCGGCACGGATGGCGATCTTTTCCAGGTCCGCATCGGTCAGCGGCACGAAAGTCACAAAGCCTTCCGGCGCGCGACGCCAGTCGGTGATGTAGTAGCACAGCAGTGTGCCGCCACAGTTCACTTCGAAGTTGAAATACCCTTGGCCTTCCGACGGCCGGACAAAGAACTCCACGCAACTGTCGCCGGCGACCAAAGTTTGATGGCCCGTGGCTCGCGCCAAAACGTACTGATCCTTCACATCAAAACGGAGCGAGATCGTACCGTCATCATGACTGAGCCCGACGCTGACCTGGGGATGATGCGAGCTGCTTTTTTCATGAAAATGATTGATTTGAAGACGCCCCGCGACGACTAGGTCGCGCGCCGCATTGATCGTGGAAGTTCGTCGGGGAACGCGGACCGTTGGCTTCTCGGCAGAGAGAATCATCTTGCCACCTAAGATCAAGCAATCTCATCCAACCACAAGGCGTTTGGGGCTAGAAAATCAGTGAGGGGAAAATTCACCCGAATCTTTTTTTCAGTCGACGATGCGCTCCCCCCGAAAATAAAAACACCGATGACACAATCGTGTCACCGGTGCCGTCCGCGGAGGAGGATCGGACGATTTACGGTTGACGCCGACGCAGCAGCGGCAATACCGAGAGCGCCGCCAGGCCGAAGGTGGCTGGCTCAGGGACGCTGATGGTGAAGTACTGGTTGCCGGGGTACGCGCTGGAAGCGAACTGCATGCCGCTGCTCAGCTGGCGGTAATCCTCGACCGTGCCATCTGGAAAGGACGTTACGGGAGCAAGGATCTGATTATTTAGCCGATTGTGGTTGCCTTGGCTGATAAAGGCCATCGCCTCCAGGTCGCCACCAGTGTAGCCGAGTTCGGCGAGCGAGATCGACACCTCCATGCCGGTGGACGCGCCGACAAAGCCGGGGTCCGTGCCGGTGTTCACGCCACCGCGAATATCAGCCCCGCCGTCGCCGATGCGGATGTATCGCAGAGCTTGGTTCAGGCCGTCCCCGACCACCGGTGCGGCGTCGGC
>JAQGHK010000420.1 GCA_028288875.1 Phycisphaerales bacterium
ATGCACGCCTCGGCCTCGATGCCGCCCACGCCCCAGCCGAGGACGCCAAGGCCGTTGACCAAGGTCGTGAGGCTGTCCGTGCCGACGAGCGAATCAGGGTAGGCCACGCCGTCTTTCGTCCAGACGACCTTGGCCAGATGTTCGAGATTGACCTGGTGAACGATGCCACGGCCGGGTGGAACGACACCGAAGTTATCAAACGCGCGCTGACCCCATTTCAGGAACTCATATCGTTCGCGATTGCGTTCGAATTCGATTTCAGTGTTCTGGAAGGCGGCCAGCGGGTTGGCGTATTCGTCCACCTGCACGCTGTGGTCGATGACCAGATCAACCGGCACCAGCGGGTTGATGCGCTGCGGGTCGCCGCCGGCGAGTTTCATCGCGTGCCGCATGGCGGCCAGATCGACGGCGCAGGGCACGCCGGTGAAGTCCTGCAGGATCACGCGGGCCACCTTGAACGGCACTTCGCGGTTGACCGGGGCCTTGGCGTTCCAGTTCACCAGGCCGGTGACGTCGCTTTCCTGGACGATGAAGTTGTCGAGGTTGCGCAGGCAGCTTTCCAGCACCACTTTGATGCTGATGGGCAGCTTATCGAGCGGGCCGACCGCACTGAGCTTCTTCAAATCGTAGTATTTGATCGAGCCCGAGGAGAGGGCAAGCGTGGATTCAGCACCGAACGGGTTGGCAGTGGGCATAGTACCTCATCGTATGCGCCCGGGGATTCGCTTCAAGACACCCCTCCGGCGGGCCGATAAGTAAAGCAGGAGCCTGTTATGACGCACGCCGCTCAATTGAGAATCGATCGCAAGCCGGCCGCCTGGTTGGTCGCCGGTGGAATCCTCGCGGCCATCACGATGTCGCTGAGCTGCCTGGCCATTCTGGTTCGCTGATCGCGATCCTGACGTCGGCACGCCTCACCGGGCTGCGGCCACGGAGCTCGGGGCTCCGAGATAGTCGTGGCATTCGGAAATGCTGTAGGTCTTTCCGTTTTTCGACGTCTTCCCTGACCAGACCACTTTCACCGATTTGAACACGCCATTGAGCCGTGGCGTCGGGTCGGCGTTGTCATCGACGAAGACGCAGTCGCTCCCACGCCAGTTCTTCATGTCATTCCAATAGGCGTAACCGAGGGCCGTATCGCCCAAGGCGAGCTGATTGACCGTCATCTTGGACGGGAGATCGCCGGGGTCGACGCGGTTGCGGTAGAACGCCATCAGGCTAGCCAACTCGTACTTGCCGTCGACGATGACCAGCGGCTCGCGGCCGGTTCGGGCCTGTAGGTTGTCCTCATAGAATTCAATTTGCCGGGCGAGCTGATCCCACGGGCCGAACATGCGGAAGCTCTGGGCGCGCGGCTCGATGAATACCAGGAACAGCATCAGGCCGAGGTTGATCGCGGCGCACGCGAGCAAGGTCGGCATCACCACGCCGCCGCGCCACAGCCACACCGGCCGGGCGACACCGGCCCGCACGCGCACGCGGGCGGCCTGGATCGCGCAAGGGATGAATGAAAGATACGCGGGGGCGGTCCAGTTAATGTGGATGGGGTAGCCCCAGGCCTTATTCATCACGCTGGCCAGCAACGGCAGGGTGAAGGCGAGCGCCATCTTGTCGCGCCCGCTGAGCCGTCGGCGTTTGATCGCTCGATAGCCGACCAGGAAAAAGCCGCCGAGCACCACCGGCGTGACCACGGCGACCTGCTGCCCGAAGAATTCGATCATCGGGTGCTTGTGCGACGTGCCACTGTCGAAGCGGTCCAGGAACTGAAACCGGAAGCTCGCCCAGTCGTGTTCGCTGTTCCAGATCAGCACCGGCGAGAACATCGAAAAGCCCAGCATCACGGCCAGATAAGGGTGCGGGCTGATCAAGTATTTCCGCCACGGCTTGTGGAACAGCAGAAGCAGGCCGACGCCGGGAATCAGGTAAACGCCGGTGTATTTACTGAGCAGTGCGCCGCCCAGACCCGCGCCGCAGAGATACCATCCCCACGCTTTGCCCGACTTCACCGCCAGCGTGAAACCGACCAGGCCCAGCAGCCAGAACGTCAGCAACGGGGCGTCCATGGTGGCCAGGAAGCCAATGCCGAAATAGACCGGCGATAGTTCAAACAACGCCACCGTCATCAGGCCAACCGTCTTGCCCCACCAGCCCCGGGCAAATTCATAGATCAGCCAGCCATTCAGCAGCATCAGCAGGCCGCCGACGACCCGGACGCCCCATTCCGTATTGCCAAAAATCTTGGTCCCCAAGCCGATGACCCAAGCCACCATCGGCGGATGATCGTAATAGCTGAGGCTGGGGTGCTGGGCGTACATCCAGTAGTACGCCTCCTGATGCATCAGGGGGACGACCGCAGAAGCCACGCACCGCATCGCGAGCAACAGCAGAATGGACCAGATCAGGACGCGAGTCGGGCGATTGAGCGACACAAAGGGGCCTCCGTAAGCCAGACAGGATATCCGAAACTTGATGACACGAACGTGATCTGGGCGTAAATGCTCAACGCCTTGCGTAAAGTCGCCTCCCTTGGCATACTCTGCCGCTCGCTTCGGCGGGTAGTTAGCTCAGTTGGTAGAGCACGGCACTGAAAATGCCGGTGTCCCCGGTTCGAGCCCGGGACTACCCATTCTCTTCAGCTTCGTTCGCGTGGTCCTTCACGGCCACCGGACGAATCGATTGATCGCTTTCAGCTCTCAAACTGAATCCCCAAATTAGTCTCAGTCTAAGAAAAAGCGTCTGACGGACGCAGTCCGTCATTTTCAGGTCGGCACCGGCTGGGTCGCCGTAAGTCGAAAAAAAGCGATCAATCTTGCTGCATCAATTTACAAACGCGCAGCGCCGCTAAGTGCACGGCCGGCGAAGGATTGGGCCGGAAAAACGTGTGTTGCGGCCGTACCGAGCTTACCCAGACCGCCGTGCGACTTACGCCATGCAGACGCGCCGAAGCGAGACGCAAGCGGCGGGTAAAGGGTGGAATCGGCTTCGACATGCAACCCATATTTTATCGCCGGGATCGTCGTTTGTCGGCCAAAAAACAGTCGAAATGACGAACAATCGGCTGGCTACTATGACAACTCGGGGCACGTCGGGTATGCCGCGAAGCCTTACCCGCGGTAACTGACGGACCGGCTGTGGGCGAAGTGAACTCTGACAGAAAGCGGTAAGATCATGCATCGCTCCGTTCTCACGAAGTTGGCCGTCATGACGCTCTCCCTTTCGTCCGCCGCCGCCCTGGCCGACGCTACGACGCAGCCGATCGAAACGCCTGCGCAGCGCGACGCGCGCATGGCCTGGTGGCGCGAGGCCCGCTTCGGCATGTTCATCCACTGGGGCGTCTATTCCGTGCCCGCCGGCCAATACGAGGGCAAGCCGATCAAGGGCATCGGCGAGTGGATCATGCTGAACGCGAAGATTCCGGTCGCCACCTACGCCGAGTATCCGAAGCAATTCGACGCAGCCAAGTTTAATGCCGATGAATGGGTCACGCTGGCCAAGAACGCCGGCATGATATACATCGTCATCTCGTCCAAACACCCTGACGGCTTTGCGATGTTTCACACGGCCGTCGACGGCTACAACATTTTTGACGCCACGCCGTTTCATCGCGATCCGCTGGCCGAGCTGGCGACTGCCTGCCAGAAGCAGGGGATCAAGCTCGGCTTCTATTACTCGCAGGATCAGGACTGGCACCACCCCGGCGGTGCGGCTGCCCGAAACGGGCATTGGGATAAGGCGCAGGACGGTGATTTTGCCGCGTACGTGAAGAACGTTGCGCTGCCGCAGGTGAAAGAACTGCTCACGAAATACGGCCCAGTCGCCGTGCTCTGGTTCGATACGCCGACCAAGGACATGACGCCGGAGCTGGCCAAGCAGTTCGTCGACGTGCTGCACGAATACCAGCCGCAGATCATCTGGAACAACCGCCTCGGCGGCGGCTACAAGGGCGACACCGAAACCCCCGAGCAGTTCATCCCGCCCACCGGCTTTCCCGGCCGTGACTGGGAGAGCTGCATGACGATGAATAACACGTGGGGCTACAAGTCCGACGACCGGAATTACAAATCGACGACCGACCTCATCAAGCACCTGTGCGACGCCGCGAGCAAGGGCGGCAACTACCTGCTGAATGTCGGCCCGACGTCACACGGCGAAATCCCAGATCCGCAGCAGCAGCGTCTCGTCGAAGTCGGCCAATGGCTGAAGCGCAACGGCGAAGCGATTTACGGCAGTGCGGCCAGCCCGTTCTCGCGGCCGCTGCCGTTTGGTTATGCGACCAACAAGCCGGGCCGCGTGTACCTCAGCGTCTTCAATCGTCCGGCCGACGGCGTGCTCTGGCTGCCGACCACGAGCGCGATCCGCCGCGCGGCGCTGCTGGGCCAGTCGGAACCCTTAACGATCGGCCATCGCGATGGCGGTGTGACGATCGAACTTCCAAAGGCCGCCAGCGATGCGATCGCGGACGTGGTCGTGGTTGAATTCGACGGCACATTGCAGACCTTCAGCCCGCCGGTGGAGCCGGCCGCGAAGGGAAAATATGAACTCGGCGCGGCCTACGCCGATTTCGGTGGCAACGCTCACATCGCCATGGGCCGGCCGACCGACCGGAAGGGCGTTTCCGTATTGCTCTCCGCGCCGGCGGATCAGGCTAAATGGGCAATCAAAGCGGCCAACGCCGGTACCTACCGCGCGACGGCCGACTTCGTCACCGAAACCGGCGAGGCGGGGCAAGTCATGTTGACCGCGGGCACCGAAACGCTGACCGGCGAACTGAAGCCGGTGCCCAGCGGGCACGCTTATGTCGATCTCGGCACCGTGAAACTGGCGGCCGGGATAACGGAACTGTCCTGCGCGGCCACGCCTGCCGCCGGCGTGAAAGGGCTGCGGTTGTTCGCTGTCGCGCTGGAGCCGATCGCGACGCCGTAATCAGAATCGGCAGGGCGGTCGTCCGGAATCGACACGGCATTGCGCAGAGAACGCGGACACTCAACGCGCATGGCTGACGCGTTCGGTCACCGCCTCGTCGCCCATGATGGCATCCGCTGGCCGCAGGTGAGCGGCGTCGAACACCATGAGCTGGTCGGGAGGCAGAACGGTGTTGACGGTTTCGTCGATGTGGCCGTCCTTGGTTACGCGATTGAGATCGAGGCCGAGCCGTTTCGCCAGGAATGCGTAGGCCGCGAGGCGTTTGCTGGGGCCATAGTTGTGGCCTTCATCGGGAAGATGAACGTTTTCGACATTGTCCCTGGCGTGGAACAGGCCGTACACCCGTTGCAGGTAGGGGAACTCAACGTCCGGGGTGTTCTTGCTCCAGTCGCCGCCGTCGGACACCAGCAGCATCGGCCGCGGGGCCGTCAGGGCGGCTAGTTCGGCATTACACGTGGTGTGGGTGGGGCGGAC
>JAQGHK010000428.1 GCA_028288875.1 Phycisphaerales bacterium
GATTGACGTCGCGAAAATCGAGGCGGCGAGACGCGGATGACGTGCGGCGGTCGGGCGTTGAGTTCGGAGGGCGGGAATTGCCCACCTCTGTCCCAAGTTTGCTCGTAAGGAAATGGTGGGCAGTGCCCATCCTACGAAACTAAATCCACTGCCGGCGACGCGCGGAGCGGAGGCAGAGGACGCCGGCGATGGCGCTGCCGAGGAGTTCGGTGCCGTTGTTGCTGCCGATGCTGACGGTAGCGGTCGTGCGGGCGGATGGCCCGGCGGTGAGCTGAATCGTAGGATGAGGTTGGATCATGCCGCGGCGGGGCGACTCGGCGCCCGACAGCAGGCCGGCCGTCATAATTCCTGCCCCGAGCAGGCCGATGCGGCGGAGGCGTTTACGGCGAATCATCTTCAGACTCTTCTTCACGACCAGGACTTTAGACGGCTACTATGAATTGATTGTGAGAGGGCGGAGAAACGAAAATTCATCCGCGGTTCAAGCGACGTCAGGTATGTTTTCACGCGCCGCGGATGGCGGCATCTCGCCATCATGATTGGTGGCCGGTGATGCACTATCATCGGCGGAGGAACGGGCCGTTAGGGATAACGGCCGGCGAGAAAAGACGCATGCAGCAGCCTCAATCCACGTTTTCGCGCTGCGCGGTCGGTTCGAGCCGACGCGGGGCGTTCACGCTGGTGGAGCTGCTGCTGGTGGTCGGGATCATCGCGCTGCTGGTCGGCATTCTGCTGCCGGTGATCACGTCGGTGCGACGATCGGCCGCGTCAATTAAGTGCATTTCCAATCTCCGCCAAATCGGTTTGGCGTTCCACCAGTATGGCATGGCCGGCGACGGCACGCTGCCGGACCCTTACGTGAACAAGGTGTCGTGGGAAGCGTCGTTGAATCCGAATCTCAGTTCGCCGGAAGTATTTCTCTGCCCGTCGGACGCGGAAGTGGGACCGGCCGTCGGCGGCAGTTACGACTGGCGCGACACGGGTAAACCCGAGACGACATTGGCCGGCCGATCGATCAACAGCGTGTCGCGGCAGGGGATCGTGCTGGTGTTTGACGCCTTGCCCGGCTGGCACGGGCGGGAGCGGGTCAATGCCGCCTTCCTGGACGGCTCTGCGGCGCAGCTCGACATGAAAGCCTGTTTCGATGACCTGGCCTTGCCGATTCGCTGAATCCCACAAGGAGCGATGAAGATGGAACGCGTTCTGATCGTCGAAGACCATCACCGCCTGGCGAACTCCATCGCGGACGGCCTGCGCGATCAGGGGTACGCCGCCGACATCGCCTACGACGGCGAAGAGGGCACGCGCCTGGCCAAGACCGAGCCGTACGACGTCATCCTGCTGGACCTGATGCTGCCGCGCAAGGACGGGTACGCGGTGCTGAAAACCCTGCGCGACGGCGGACTGAAAACGCCGGTGCTCTGTCTCACCGCTCGCGACGCCTTGGACGATAAGGTGCGTGGCCTGGACGGCGGGGCGGACGATTACTTAGTGAAACCGTTTGATTGGGCCGAGCTGCTGGCGCGCACGCGCGTGCTGATCCGCCGCGGGCATGGCCAATCGCACGGGGCGATCGAAATCGCCGACCTGAAGATTGATACGGTCGGCAAACTCGTCGAACGCGCCGGCCAGCGCATCACCCTGACGGCCCGCGAATACGCCCTGCTGGAATTCATGGCCTACCGGCAGAACCGCGTGCTCTCGCGCACCGACATCTGGGATCACCTGTACGACCGCAATGAAGAGAACGGCAGCAATGTCGTCGACGTGTACATCGGCTATTTGCGGAACAAGATCGATAAGGATCACGACGTGAAACTCATTCACACCCGCCGCGGCATGGGCTATGTGCTGAGCGACGAAAGCTGATGCTGAACTTAACTGAGTAGTTGGACGACGCATGACGCGAAGGATCACGCTGGCCATCCTCTTGAGCGTCTGGGCCATGATGCTGGCGGCGGGGCTGACGGCCTATTTCGCGACGCGCTCGGTGCTGCTGGAAGAGCTGGACGGCCGGCTGGTGGCGCGGGCGGCGGCGCTACCGGAAGTGAGCGGGATGAGCGGCACGGCGCCGGACCCGGAGGATCGCTACCTGGTGCGCACCGGCAGCGGGCAGGTGGTGCGGCGCGTCGAACCCAATGCGGCGGGGGCGAAGCCGACGATCGTTTCCGCGCAGTTCGCGCGGCTGGGGGACGGGCAGTCGTATCGCAGCGTGACGGTGCGGTTTGAGAAGCCGTCGGCGAACACCGCGGCTAGTGCGACCGCCGGTGGCGACATGACGGTCGTCTACAGCGGGCCGGCGGACAGCTTTGATCGCGTGCTGCGGCGGCTGGCGATGGCGCTGGTCGCTTTCGGAATCGTCGGCGGCGTGGCGGCGGCGGCCATCGCGGCGGCGGCGAGCCGGACGGCCATGCGGCCATTGGGCGAGGTGGCGCAGGTCGTGGGCGAGATCGACGATCGCAACCTTAGCCGCCGCGTCGACACCGAAAAGCTGCCGCCCGAGCTTCAGCCGATCGGCCAGCGCCTCAATGGCATGCTGGGACGCTTGGAAGAGAACTTTCTGCAGCGGCGGCAATTCCTGGCCGACGCGTCGCACGAATTGCGCACGCCGGTGGCGGCGCTGGTGACGACATTGGAAGTGAATCTCACCCGCCGTCAGCATGAAGTGCCGGTGATGCGCCGGGCCATGGAAGATTGCCTCAGCGACGCCCGCTTGCTGCGTGGTCTGGTTGAACGCCTGACCGCCCAAGTGCGCGGCGAAATGGCCGAACGGCCGGGCGAGGTGGGCGAGTGCGATCTGTCCGCGCTGATCCGCACCTGCCTGACGGTGGCCGAGGGGCTGGCGATCGATTTGCAGGTGGAGGTCCGGGCGGATCTCCCCGAATCCCTCTGGATCCGTACCCGGCGGGACCGGCTGCAACGGGTGCTGCTGAATCTGATGAGCAACGGCATCGCCTACAACAAGCCCGGCGGCGAGCTGGTGGTAACGTGCGAGGCCGTCGGCGACGGCGTGCGGATCGAAGTGCGGGATACGGGCATCGGCATCGCGCCAGATGACTTGGCGCACGTGTTTTCCCTCTTTTATCGGGCCGACGCCGCCCGCGACACTGCCGGCGGGCACTTGGGGCTTGGCCTCTACCAGGTGCAGGGAGACGTGGCGTCGATGAACGGCACCTGCCAGATCGCCAGCACCCCCGGCCAGGGGACGACCGTGACCGTGTTGCTCAACGCCTGTGTCATCGCCAGCCCGGACCCGGCCGAAGCCGATTCGGACCCAGTGCCGGCCTCTGGAAAAGTTTGATCCACTCTCATGCGGCTTTCATCTAACCGATATAGATTGCATAAACCGATGGGCAGGGCATCGATCATTTCTGCAGGACGAACCGCCGGCGTGCTGTCGCTGGCCCTGCTGATGCTGTGCGCCACCGCCGTCGCCAAACCCGGCAGCCGCCCCGGCACCAAGGGCAAGTATGACCTGGTCTTCTACGGCTCCTTCAAAGGCACTGGCACGGCGAAGATCAACCCCGCTCACCTGACGCTCGACGCCGACCTCACCAGCGATACCGGTCCGGCCGGCAAGTTGGACGTCCCGAAGTTGCAGATCGATGACGGCCGATTCAACGGCACCGGTACCCTCGGCGGCCAACCGGTCGACGTGTCCGGCCGGGTAGATGCCCCCGAGGGCGGCATCGTGAAAATCGCCCGCATCAGCGTCACCCTCCGCACCCCCGACGGCCGGGTGTCCCGCGGGTTTGGCGAACTGCAGTAAGCCCCGATTATAAATTGGCCATGGCGTAGGTATCCATCCGGCAAAGCCGCGTGGAGGTCCGCACCCGCGCCCCGATGCGTTCGTAGAAGCCGATGGCCTTCTCATTGCCCGCCGCCGTCACCCATTCGATGCGGCCGCACTCTTCGCGCTTGGCAAGCGTGACCATCTCGCGCAGCAGCGCCCGTCCGACGCCGCGGTTGCGGGCCGGTTCGTCGACATACAGGTCGTCGATCCAGACGCACCGCTTGGCGAGGTAGGTTGAGTAGGTGAAGTAATAGGAGGCAAATCCGACGGCCGTCCCGTCGATCTCCGCCAGCAGCACGCCCAGCAGCGGCCGCGGGCCGGTCAGGGCTTCCGCCAACTTCTGCGGCGTCGCCTCAAGCCGGCCGAGCCAGCGGTCGAACTCTGCCTTTTTGCGCAGCAGGGCCCAGATCACGTCAATATCCGCCGGGCCGCCCTCGCGGACGCTCGCCGTTGCACTGTTGGTCATACGCCACTCTTGGGTGATGGCGGTGGGTTCGCGGGCATTCTACCCAAATTGGCCGTGGTCCGCAGCGGGCGAAACTAGTCGATCGCGCGGCGCCCTTCAGGGCCCAGCAACCGGTCCTGCGGCCACTGGTAAGCCCGCGGCGAGGTGAACCGCCATGCCCGGCCCATGCGTGCCCATGAGGTCCGCCAGAAGTGCGCGAACGAATACCCGCCCGCCCGCAGCACCCGCCGATGACCAATCCACACGGCCAGCGTGATAATCAGGAACAGCAGGCGTTGGCCGACGTTCGTCA
>JAQGHK010000422.1 GCA_028288875.1 Phycisphaerales bacterium
GACGATCACGCTGGAGAACGGCCAGGTCAAAACGCTCACGCCGCACGATGTGAAGTCGATTGAGCTGGAAGGCAATCGCGCCAGGCCGGATAAGGCGGCCGCCGGGCTGAAGTCGCTGCAACGAAGCGTCGAATTCTCCGACGACGTTGCCAAGATCATCCAGCGATATCGCGTCTTCATCGAACAGACCAAGGACCCGGTCGTCGTGAAACAGGCCAAGGCGGACTTGTCCGTCTGGCAAGACCGGCAGGATCGCCACCTGGTGAAAGTCGGCCGGCAGTGGATCGCGGCGGACCAGCGCGACGAGTTGCAGAAGCAGTGGCGGCACAACGCCGAGCAGGCCCGCCTCTTGATGAAGGACTCGCGTGACCGCGAGGCCGCCAAGCTGATCGATGAAACCATCGATCAAGACCCCCAGAACGCCGCCGCCCTCTATCTCCGTGGCGTGCTGGCCGACAAGCGGCAGGACGTGCCCGAAGCCAAGAAGGCGTATCTGGCCGTCCAGCAGGTGTTGCCGCAGCACGCGCCGACATTGCTGAACCTGGCGCTGGTGTTGGCGAAACAAAAGCAATGGCCGGCCGCGTCCGTGGCACTCGAGCAATCCCTGCAGGCCGCGCCAGTCACCCAAGCCTTGTTGGACACGACGGCCGAGTTCATCAACTTATCGCCCCCCGAGTCGCGCCGCGGGGCGGCCGCTCAAAAACTGTTCCGCGCGTTCCTCGACCAGGACGCCCGGCTCCAGAAGATCATGGCGGAGAAGCATCTGTACCGGTGGGGCTCGACCTGGATCAATCAGGCGGATCATGAGCGTTTGCAGCAGAAGAACGACGAAGGGCAGCAAAAGATCACGGCGATTCAGAATGAGTTCGACGCGGCCCAGCAACAGTTGGCCAAAATTGATATGCAGGTCGCCGCCGATCAGCGGACGATGCGCGAAATTGAACAGCGTTCGTATGTCAGCATGGCGGATGGGTCGATCATCCGCACGCCATTTCCCCGCCAGTATTACACACTGCAGTCGGACATCGTCGAGCTCAAGGCTCAGCGGAAGGAAAGCGAAGACAAGCTTGAGCCGCTGCGTGCCCAGGCGCGCGACACGCAGCAGGCGCTGCCGGCGCCGACCTACACAGGCGTGCTGATCTCGATCAACGAAGACGGCGTCCCGCTGCCCGCGCTCCCGGGCGATACCGCCGCCCCGGCCACGGCCCCAGCCGAGCCGTCGACACAGCCGAGCACCGTCATCCGCATCGGCCCGCCGGACGATCTGAAGTCGGTTCCGAAAAACTGACTTTACTTCAGGTTCAGGAATTCCATCATGTGCTGGTCGAACACCTTCTGCGCCTGTGGGTCGTTCAGCGGCAGGCGAAGTTCATTGATGACCTTCGTGCCCATCGCGATCCACTCACGCCAGCAATCCGCACAGACGTTGTCCTGAATCACCTTGCCGGTAGCGTGCGAGAAGGGCTGCCGGGCCATCTTGGGTTTGACCAGGCCGCAGCGCTTGCAGTGGACTTCGCCCTCGCCGACGGGTTCGGCCGGCTTCATGGCGGCTTCGTACTCGGGCATCAGCACGCCATGCTCTTTGAGGGTCTTGAGCATGTCGTTGCGGGGCATCATGTCGCCCCGCTCGTGGGCGACCTTCACGCCCGCTTTGAGGGTTTCGATGGCTTCGAGCTGCTTAGCCGCGGCGGTCTGCGCGCTGGCAAGGATCTGGTAAGCCTTGCTCATCTTCGGGTTCAGCTCAATGACCTTCTGTAGCGCGGGAATAGCGTTGGCCGCATCGCCGCCTTCCAGATAAGCCCGGCCGAGCGAGAAGAACGCGAGCTCGTCCTTCGGATTCGCCTCGGCCATGAATTTGAACTGTTCAATGCGTGCTTTGGTATCGACTGCCATAATTACTCCTGCGGCCGCGTCGCCGCTTGCGTCGCGGCGGCGGCCTTCTTTCGATTTTCATCCGCCCGGACGATCGATTCGACCGTGCCCAAGCTCTGCAAGGTCAGTGTATTGCGGTCCAGCACGTACACGTGCCGATTCTGACCGAGGTTTGCGTAGTACTTCACAAGATCCGCGTTATGCGGGCCAAGGTGCTGTGCCAGGACGATCTTAGCATCGTCCGGCCACGCTGCGCCGGAGTTATAGACCGGCTCGTCGTGGAACGAGTAGTTCGGCCCGCTGATGCGGCAGAATACCAAGGCCGGCGTTTCGACCTTCTTGGGCAGCTGCTCGTAAGTGTAGTCGGCCACGCGGAAGGGCGTCGAAGTGTACTCGTATCCGCCAATCAGCGTCAGCGGCGTAATGGAGAACAAGGCCGCCGCCAGCGCCAGGATCGAAAGATACGTTCGTGTGCCCGGATACCAGCGGCTGGCGTAGCGGGAGAATTCATCGATCCCCAGCAGAGCCAGCGTCGCCATGGCGACATTAACAATCGGCGGATAGTGCGGCAGAAAAAAGGCGTGCGGCAGATAAAACACCACCATCAACACGGCCGGCGTGGCCACGATGGCGCGGCGCAGCGATCGCATCGCGAAAAATCCCATCGGCACGAAGGCAAACATCAGCGGCCCGGGGAGCGAGCCCTCCATCATGGTTGGCAGCCGCCGATTCCAAAGCGAATCGGCCAGTGAGTGCTCCTCGAACTCCTGGGCCTGTGGCAGCATGAACTGCTCGTAATAGGCCTGCTTCTGAACCAAGTCCGACACGTGGACCGGCGGCAGGTTGCGATCGCGGCGGACGCTGCCGTAACTGGTGAACGGATGAAATTCATCGTTGTACGCCTGGTAGGGCGGCCGCAGGTAATTGCCGGTGACGCCCTTATCAAACGCCAGTTGCACAGCCACCAGCGGCAGCCCGGCGAGCACCATCAGCGGGATCATCAGCCAGCGCCGTGGCGAGCGGTGGCGGATCGCTTCCACCAGCACGCCGAGACCGATCGGCACGGCAAACGCCAGCGCGTCGGCTGGCCGGGTGAAGCCTGCCAGGGCCACGAATAAGCCCAACGCCAGTGACCACCCGGCGCCCGGGTTTTTACGCCATCGCAGAAACAGCCACAGCGTCAGCACGCCGAGGAAAATCATTGCGTTGTGCGACGTTTCCATGGTCGCCAGCATGCGCGCCTGCGCGGACGCCCAGAGGAAGAACATCGCCGTCAGCCCGGCCGCGCCGCCGATGATTTCGGTGACCACCAGATAGGTAAACACGCACGCCAGCGAGATCAGGACCAGCGGAACGGCGCTGTAGTTCAGCCCCAGCCACACGCCGACGACGTTCAAGATCGACGTACCGGGAAAGTGGATCGGCGCGTAAACGGGGCGGACGAAAATATGAAACGTATCGAAAAATTCGGCCAGCTGGTGCGGCGCGTGCCAGAGATACCCCTTGGCCAGCATCTGCACCTGGACGGCGTGCATCTGGTCGTCGTGCCAGGTGGGGTGGAACGCCCGCTCGCACACGATGGCACTGAAGGTGAAATACGCCAGGCTGGCGAAAAA
>JAQGHK010000459.1 GCA_028288875.1 Phycisphaerales bacterium
ATTGATAGACCAGTTCCGCGTTGTCCCACTGCAGGCCGAGCCATTTGAGGTCTTCGAGCAGTTGGCGCGTGGCGTCTTCGGTGCTGCGCGCCAGGTCGGTGTCTTCGATGCGCAGAAGGAATTGGCCGCCGGTGTGGCGGGCGAGCAGCCAATTGAAAAGGGCGGTGCGGGCGCCGCCGACGTGCAGGTAGCCGGTGGGCGAGGGAGCGAAGCGGGTGACGACGTTTGCCATAGAGTCGGGCAATTATCGGGAAACCGGGCCCGGTCGCCAGTGCGGGCAGGGATTTCGCGATCAGCGGGCTACGCCGCGGCGACAGCCGGCCGCTTAATGCGGTACCGCAGATAGGCGTACCAGATGGGAGCGCTCAGGGCGTACGCCACCGACGCAATGCCGATCGTGTAGCGATGGTTGGTGACCAGCAGCAACGCGAACAGCAGTGCACCAATCAGTCGGGCGATGGTCCGCCGGCCGCGCAGGTACTTGTTGACCAAGTGAGAATACCGGAAGTTGCTGACCATCAGCAGCCCCGCGGCCAGCGTGAGGGCGGGCAGGAAGAAGACGGCGGCGTCGCCGATGCGATCGAGCGTCCAGGCGACGTTGGCGTAGTAGAAACTGGTGGCCGTCTGCAGGCGAAGTTCCTGCTGCATCATCACCAAGCCGATGACGGCGGCGGCCGCGCCGGGGCTCGGCAGGCCGAGGAAGCTCATGTGGGCCTGTTCGCCGTGCTCGTTGGAGACATTAAACCGGGCCAGGCGGATCGCGGCGCAGCTGACATAGACCGCGCCGATCGCCCAGACCAGCCGGCCGATGAACAGCGGGGCGGCCGGCACTTCCTGCTTGAAGACCGCTAGGGCGATCATGGCAGGGGCCGCGCCGAAGCTGATGACATCGGCCATGCTATCGAGCTGGCCGCCAAAATCGGTCGTGTGGCGCGCCCATCGGGCCAGCCGGCCGTCGAGGGCGTCGAACAGCATCGCTAGCAAAATTAGATAACACGCGACCAAAATCCGGTGGTCCGCAAAGGCCCGGGTCCAAGGGTCTTCCCCCGCGGCTCCTGCGGTCAGGTGCGCCACGTAAATTGCCCCGAACCCACAAATCGCATTGGCCAGCGTGGCCATGCTCGGCAGGAAATAGACGGATTGAATGTACGCCCGGCGGCGATGGCGACGCATCCGCAGGCGGCGGCGCGAACGATCCGTCAAAGGAGCATCGCTCGCCCGGCCACGCCCGTTCGCGGCGGACAAATCGTTCGGCTCGGCTTCGGGCGGGAGCGACATGGCTTACTTCCAGTCGATGCGCGGGGCGTCGCCCCAGAGCGAGTCGAGGTCATAAAACATGCGGCTCTCGTGCTCGAACAGGTGGACGATGACATCGACATAGTCGAGCAGGATCCACTGTTCGTCGAGCGAGCGGGTCATGACATGCTGGCCGTTCTCGTCGCCCATTTCTTCGATCTCGCCGCATACACCGCGCATCTGGCGGTCGCTATTGCCAGTGGCGAGAACGAGATAGTCGGTCAGGGGCGAGAGGCCACGCACATCCAGCACGACCACGCTGTGGCAGCGGGTGGCGGCGGCGAGCTTGGCCGCTTCGATGGCGAACTGTTTGCCATCCATGGCGGGGGCGGTCTTCTTGGCAGTCTTTTTCAACGTCGTAGCGATGCTGGGCCTCCTCTCGATTCCCTATCAATTCTTAGGGTCGAGTTGCCGTTAATTCTACCCGATTCGCAAGCAATTGCTGCGCATTAAAGTCCCAGTTTAAACAGGGGCGAGGCGTGAAATGCGTCGGGGTACAGGGCGGGGTACCACTGGTACAGAATGAAGTAAATCAGGACGCCAGTGATCGAAACGTACGTCCAGATGAACCAAGTGGGTTTGGCAATCCTGCGGTGCTGCGGCCATTGGCGTTTGTAGGCCCGGAACATGGTCATGCCGATCATCGGCAGCATGGCGATCGCCAGGAGGACATGAGGGAACAAAACGATCAGATAAAACGTCTTGAACCAGCCGGAAGGCATGCCCGTGCTGACTTCGCCGAATTTGAACTTGCTGTAAAGATAGCACGCCAGGAACACGGTGCTGCTGGTGAACGCCGCCCCCATTGTCCAGCCGTGGGCGGCGTATTTGCGGTTGCGGATCAGGACGTAAGCCGTGATCAGGAGCAGGGTGCTCAGGCCGTTTAAGCCGGAGTTGATGGCGGCGAACAATTCTTTTCCGTGCATGGTTAATTTTCAGGAGGCGGCGAGCTTCTTGGCGTCGGTTTCGAGCTTCTTCATCGATTCATCGTCAGCGGTGGAGTACACGCCGCGCACCTGGCCGGTTTTGTCGACGAGGAGGAACTTGGTGCTGTGAACGATCTGTGCGCCGTTGTCGGCGTTTTCTTTGGGCGATTCGTAGCCCAGCTTCAGCCCGGCTGCTAGTTTTTCCATGTCGGCGGGGCTGCCGGTGAGGAAGAACCACCGGGCCGGGTCGGCCGTCATGTTGGTGGCGTAATCTTTGAGCTTGGCGGGCGTGTCATGCTCCGGATCGATGCTGAACGACACCATCACCACATTCGGATCAGGGACGGCCTTTTGAATCTTCCGCAGCCGGCCCGACATCAGCGGGCAGGGGCCGGGGCAACTTGTGTAAAACAGCGTGGCGATCCATGTCTTGCCCTTGAGCTTTTCGCTGCTGAACGTGTGATTGTCCTGGTCGGTGAGGTTGAACGTCGGCGCGGGGAACAGCGGACCTTCATCGTTCTCGACGGCCTCGTCCGGCATCTTGTAACAGCCCAGGGCAAGAGCACCGGCGATCAGCAGGGCGGCAGGGCGGAGATACGTTTTGGTCTTCATACAGCGTCCGAACTTGATCGCGACCGTGCCACCCAGACCGCCAAGCCCAGCGTGAGGATCGTGGCACCGAGCGTCACGCTGAACCAGATCGGCAGTGTGCCCGGCATCGTGGTCTCACGGTGCTGCGTCAGCACCTCACGCAAGGATGCTAAGGCATACGACAGCGGATTGGCGAGCATCAGACCTTTCAAAAGTCGCGGCGTATCGTCGCGGATCGGAAAGAGCGCACCCGACAAGAACCACAGCGGCACGAGAAACAGGTTCATCACCACGTGAAACCCCTGCGTGCTGCTCATCGGCCAGGCAATGCACAAGGCCAGTGCGGTCAGGCCCACGCCGGTGACGAACAGGATCACCACCGTGCCGAGCAGATGCAGCGGCGACAGGGTAATGACATGCGTCGCCCAGCCGAGCAGGATGAACAGCAGCGCCTGAGCCGTCGCCAGCACGGCCCCGCCGAGCACCTTCCCGCCGACAATGGCCACCCGGCCCACCGGAGCGACCAGCACGCCCTGCAGAAACCCTTCGCGGCGGTCTTCAATGACCGAAATCGTCGAGAAGATCGCGGTGAACAGCAGGATCATCAGCACAGTGCCGGGAAAGAAATATTTGAGATAGTCGGTGTTCGCCCCGATGGCCGCGCCGGGAGCGGAGAAGCTGTGCCCCATCCCGCCGCCGATCAGCAGCCAGAACATCAGCGGCGTCAATAGCGCACCGATCACCCGGTTCCGCTGTCGAACGAATCGGACCAACTCGCGCTGGCAAAGGACAAAGGAAGCAGAAATCGTGGTCGTCATGTGAAACAGCTATTGAACCGCCAAGCCGCCAAGAACGCCAAGAAGAGAAAATGATTAGCTCTTTCTTCTTGGCGCCCTTGGCGTCTTGGCGGTTCAAAAAATCAGAACTTCAACGTCATCAACACCGGGAAGTGATCGCTCGCCATCGGGGCAAGCCCGGCGTTGAATATCTTCACATCGGCCACCTTGTCCTTCAACGACTGAGTCACGAAAAAGTGATCGATCATCGAGCGATACCGCGTGTTGAAATAGCCGCCAAAGCTGACGGCGTTGTGCTCGGCCAGATCGCGCGTGGCCAGGGTTACGCCATCTTCCGGCGGGCCTTGGATGAGCGCGAGCGAGTCGCCGCCGGCTTCCTGCTCGAATTCCTGCATGCCGAGTTCGTCATTCAGATCGCCGCCGAACACCACGTCGGCCGGGCCGGTCTTTTCGAGTTCCTTGATGATCTGATGAACGCGGGTGGCCTCGCGATCGCGCCACTTGGTGACATCGAGGCTGTTCCCGCTTTTGCTCTTCTGGTGGTTCACGCCGACCCAGAACTGCTTACCGCCGGGCGATTCGAACAGCACGAAGCTCGGCCCGCGGGCGAACAGGCGATTCTCACTGCCGGCCTCGCCGTTCCGCTCAGCCGTGGCGAAGGGCTTAGGCTGCGAGTCCTTCTCCATGTAATACTGATCCATCACCTTCAGGACCTTAAAGCCGGGCTTGGCGATCATGCCGACGTTCTGGGCACGCTCGCCGGTATTGCTGGGGAACACTTTCAACGTGGCATAGCGATTTTCCAGCCAGCGGTTGCCGAAATAGTTCAGGTCTTCCTGGTTGCAGCCTTCTTCGAACACCATGATGTCCGGATCCATCGCGATGATGACTTGGGCGACCGCCCAGTTGTTTTTGTCATTGGTGTGGACGTGATCGTCGACCAGCTTGGTCAATTCATCGCTCTTGGGCTGCTTGCGGGCCCAGGCACGCATGTCCTTGGCATCGAACCGGTCATTCCAGTGCTCCACGTTATACGTGGCGATCTTAACATCCTCGGCCCAGGCCGACGTGGCCAGCCCGCACAGCAGGGCGGCGGCGATTGCGAAACGCTTCATCCAGAAATCCTTACTCAAAGTCACAAGACCCGCATTCAATGCTTCGTTTGTGCCCAGCGCGGTTGGTACTTGCTCGGGTACGGCAGACGTTCTACCTTGCCAAAGACGCATGAGCGACCTACTTCAAACGCCGACGCGGATGCCCGACGCCGACGATCCGTCCCTCACGCCGGCCATGCGGCAGTACGTCCAGTTTAAGCGCCAGCACCCGGATTACACGCTCTTTTTCCGGATGGGCGACTTTTATGAAATGTTCTGGGACGACGCCAAGCTCGCCCACCGCGTGCTGGGCGTCACCCTCACCAGCCGCAATAAAGATTCTGAAAATCCCACGCCCATGGCTGGCGTGCCGTTTCACGCGGTCGAGGGCTATTTGCGCAAGATGATCGCCGCCGGCCATCGCGTGGCGATCTGCGAGCAGCAGGAAGAGGCCAGCGGCGCGAAAACGATCATCCGCCGCGAAGTCACCCGGCTAATGACGCCCGGCACACTGACTGATGAAAACTTGCTGGACGGGCGCAGCGATAATTACCTCGCCGCTGTCGCGTTCGGCATCGGCAAAGCGGACGGCTACAAAACCGCGATGGCGTGGGTCGATCTTTCGACCGGCGTTTTCGTCGCGATGAGCGATACCGAAGCCCGCGTGCTGGACGAAATGGGCCGATTGCAGCCGGCCGAGGTGCTGGTGCCCGAGATGCAATCGGGCCAGCCGCACGCCATCACGACCGGCATTAAGGCGCGCGGCATCAAGGCCATCGCCCAGCGGCCGGGCTGGCAGTTCACGCCGCACCATGCGAAAGAGCAGATCGCGCATCACTGGGGTGCTAAGACGATCGAAGGCTTCGGCTTTGCCATCGACGATCCCGCCGGCGCGGCTATTGGCGCGGTGCTGTCGTATCTGCAGGAAACGCAGAAGGCCCTTGTTCAACACCTTCGCCCACCACGCCGGCATCTGGTGGATGAGCATCTGGCGATCGATCCGTCGACGTATCGATCGCTTGAGATCGATCGCACCGTCCGCAGCGGCGGCACCGACGGCAGCCTGCTGTCGGCCATCGATCGCACACGCACCGGTATGGGCGCGCGGCTGCTGCGGCAATGGGTGCGATTCCCGCTGTGTGATCTGGAGCACATTCAGGCGCGGCAGGGCGCGATCGCCGCGCTGATCGGTTCGCCGAGCGAATTGAAATCGGTCGTCAGCGAACTGGACGGCATCTGCGATATCGAGCGCATCGTCGCCCGCGTAAGCGTCGGCCGGGCGAGCCCGCGCGATCTGTCGGCCCTCGGCCGCTGTCTGGAAACGCTGCCACGGCTGATCGATAAACTGGAACAGCTGCCCGATGCGACGGCTGTCGCGCCCGAACTGGCGGCCGCCCGTGGATTCATCGACGAGCAGGCGGCGTTCCTCAAATCCGCCATCATGGCCGAGCCCGCACCGCATCTTCGTGAAGGCGGGGCGATTGCGCACGGATTTGATGCTGAGCTCGATCGCCTGCGCACCATCGGCGAGGGCGGCCAGCAATGGCTCGCAGAGTTCCAAGCCAAGCTCGCCGCCAGCAGCGGCATTCCGACCGTCAAAGTCGGCTACAACCGCGTCTTTGGCTACTACATCGAGCTCAGCGAATCGCAGCGCGACAAAGCCCCGCCGGAATGGACGCGGAAGCAGACGCTCAAAGGTAGCGAACGCTACATCACGCCGGAGTTGAAGTCGTTTGAAAACGAAGCGCTCGGCGCACGTGATCGTGCGATTGCGCTGGAACAGAAGTTGTTTGAACAGATTCGGCTGACGTTGTTGCCTTGGACGGAGCAGTTTCAGGAATTGGCTGGTTCGCTGGCGCGACTCGACACCCTGTGCGCCTTCGCCGTGCTGGCGATCGAACGCAAATACTGTCGGCCGACTGTCACCGAGGAACGCGTGCTGCACATCGTCGACGGTCGGCATCCGGTGCTGGAGCAACAACTCGGCAGCCAGTTCGTCAGCAATGATCTGAAGATCGACGCCGACGAATCGCTGCTGTTGATCACTGGCCCGAACATGGCCGGTAAGAGCACGTACATTCGCCAGGCAGCGCTGCTGACGCTGCTCGCCCAGATCGGCAGCTACGTCCCGGCCAAAAGCGCAACGATCGGCCTCGCCGACCGCCTGTTCGCCCGCATCGGCGCCAGCGACGAATTGCACTCCGGCCAAAGCACCTTCATGGTCGAGATGACCGAGACCGCCAACCTGTTGAACAACGCCACGGATCGCAGCCTCGTCATCCTCGACGAGATCGGCCGCGGCACCAGCACGCTGGATGGCCTGAGCCTGGCGTGGGCGATCAGCGAGCACATCGCCGCCACCGTAAAATCGCGCACGCTCTTCGCCACGCATTACCACGAGCTGACCGACTTGGCCGAGCGATACGCCGGCGTGCGGAATTTGAACGTCAGCGTGCGCGAATGGGACGATCAGGTCGTATTCCTCCACCGCATCGTGGAAGGCGGCACCGACCGCAGCTACGGCATTCACGTCGCTCGCCTGGCCGGCGTGCCGCAGACGGTTCTGGACCGCGCCAAGGAATTGCTATCGCAATTGGCCGTCCATCACGTCGAACAGACGAAGGCCGCCAAAGCCGTCAAAAGCCGTGATCCGTGGCAGATGTACCTGTTCGACGGCGGCTCCAGCGAACTGCTGAATGCCCTGAAAGACGTGCAGGTGGACGGCCTGACGCCGATGCGGGCATTCGACCTGCTTCGCCAGTGGAAAGAAAAATACGGGAAATAAGGCGGCAATTCCGCCGCGAACGACACGTCTAACCAGTGGTATGATGTGGTGTCTGACCACTAACTGTCGAAAGCGAGTCTTGCCATGCACGCAAAACGTGTCGCCGCGATTGTTCTGAGTCTGTCCGCCATGTTGCTAGCCGCCGAAACGCTGCCGACGGCGGAGGAGCTGCAGCAGATGGTCGACAAAAAAGACTGGGCCGGCCTGCTGGCGGGAACGTCGCGCGTGCTCGCGCTCAAAGGAACCGCCACCGCAGGCTACGACCGGGCCGATCTCTGGACGAAGAAGGGCGAAGCCCAACTGCAAAGCGCACAGTTCCTGCCGGCCTCGCAATCGTTTGCTAAAGCCGCTGAGGAAAAGGGCGTTGCCCCAGATCAATCTGATAAAGCGCTGGCAATGTCACGGCTGGCCAAAAAGAGCGATGCCAAAGGGTATAAAACGCCTTCACGCCAAGGCCCGATGCAGACGTTTGACGTGCTCGATCCAATGAAGCGCAATGATGCCCTGGCCGCGTTATTCACGGCCGACGCCGCGGACGCGCAGCAGAACGCCGAGAAGATGAAGGTGGTGACTGATGCCAAGCCGCTGATCGATATGGCTAAACAGATCGCCGACCTTCGGCCGCTGGACCGCGTCGTGAATAAGTCTTCCGACAAGAGCGATGCGATCGAGAAAATTGTAGCCGAGAATTACGTCACCCAGACAAAGAGCTGGTCGACCGCGGCGGCAAAAAATCTGGACGCCATTTCTGCTTCTGCGAACGAAATGGTCCAGCAGCGTACCACCGATCGATTGGGTCGCGTGACCTACCGCGAGCACCGGCAAGGCCTGACGTCGGGGGCGCAAACTGATCTTCAGAAATATATGCAGCGCGCCCAGCAGCTGGCCGGTACGTATACGTCGATTCAGCAATCGATGAGCGAAGCCGGCAAGACCGCGATTAAGCCGGCCGAGACGGCGATCCAAGGCGTGTACGACCAGGCGAAATCGATCAAGGCCGAGGCGGCGCGGCCGAACTAGCGTACGATTGCCGCATGGCACGTGACGCTCGCGATGATCCTTGGCTGGCCCCGCGCCGGTTGGCCGTCGCAGAGCAGATGGACGCCGCCGATGTCAACGCGGCCGAATTGGACGAGGCGCTGCGATTTATTCGGCGGATCAACCACTGGCTCGGCTATACGCGTTCGACCGTCGGTCATCTGGACCGCCTGACGGCGACACTGCCGAAAGATCAGGTGCTTCGCGTTCTTGATGTCGCGACGGGCTCGGCGGACGTGCCCCGTGCGATTCATGCTTGGGCCCGCAAGCGCGGCCTCCCGGTGGAAGTAATCGGCCTCGATCTGCACGCCGAAACCCTTCGCTCGGCCGCGGCGAATGCACCCGGCGTGCCGCTCGTTCGTGGCGACGCGCTGGCGCTGCCGTTCGCGGCCGGCGCGTTTGATGTCGCCATGACGTCGATGTTTCTACACCATCTGCCGGACGACCTCGCCACCGCTGTTTTGCGTGAGATGAATCGCGTGGCATCGCATGGCGTGATCGCTGCCGACCTGATCCGTCACCGGCGGGCGTATCGATGGATCTCGCTTTTCACGGCGTTCTCGAAACCGATGCTCAGGCACGATGCGCGCGTAAGCGTGCGCCAGGCGTTTACGCTAGCGGAGGCCGAACGGCTTCGCGATTCCGCCGGCCTGAGCAATGCCCGCGTGTTCAAACATTTTGGCCATCGCTTCGTGATCGCGGGGCCGGTCAGCCCTGCGCCGCCAGAATGATCGGCGCGGCCAGCAGACCCATCTTTTTCAACTGGTACTCGTACGCCCAGTTTCCGTCAGTGCTACGCCAAGCGGCGGGGCCCACCCAAGTCAGAGCGTCGTTCGTGTGATGCACCGGGCCGAAAGCGTTGATCCGGTTACCGAACGCGGTGATATCAACGGCATGCTCGCCTTCGAGCAGGCCTAAGTCGACTTCAAACGGGGCGAAGGCCACTGGGCGGCCCGGAGCACCATCCACGGAGACTTTCAACAGCGGATTCTTGAACTTAGGAAACGCAAGTCGGATGGCCTTTCCATCGCCGACGATGTTGCAGTGATACGTCACGTTCCCGGCGTAAAACGGCAGACCCTGCGGGGTCCAGTCCCCGAAAGGCAAATGCGTGATCGGCGAGGTCAGGAGCGCCGAACGTCCCTCAACGGCCACGCCGAAGTGGCCGAGCAGGTAGCACCACTCGACGTTGGTTTTGCGCGTGAAATCTATGGCAAGCCTCAGCTCGTTATCACCGGCGGCAATGTTGGGTAGGGATACCGTCCGGATCGCTTCGTCGACGAACCAGCCGGTATCGTGTGACGGAACCGGCGTGTTATTGAGTTCGATCGACCAGTCGGCCGGGTTCTCCAGGGAAAGGCTTGCCCCGGTGATTTCCACGCCGCTTCGGATCGTGAATTTGAGTTCCAGTTGGCCGGCGATTGGCGCTTCTGCTGAGTCGGTCCAAGGCTGTGCCATCTTCCCGCCGCGTGGCGTGAGGTTGAGCTGTTCGCGAACGGCGTTGTCGATCCGCAGCAGTTCTTCAGCCGGTTGCCATTCGCCGCCATCGAGTCGCCACCCGGCCTGATCGAGGAGCAGGACGTTGGGTTCAGACAACGTGACCGGGACCGGCCCGTTTATTCGGCCGCGTTCAACAAATCTGGGCTCACGAA
>JAQGHK010000461.1 GCA_028288875.1 Phycisphaerales bacterium
GGTTGGAATCAAACGTGCTTGAAACGGCGATCAGCGTGGAATCCTGAGAGATGAACACGCCGCCGCCCATGGCGTCGGTCGCCGCGGTCGCGGTATTGCCGGAGAAGCGGCATTGCGTGAGGGTCACATCGCAGAACTCGGTCGCTAGGCCGCCGCCGTTTTCGACGGACGTGCTGCCGGAGATGTAAACGTTGGTGAGCGACAACGTGTTACGCGCCGCATCGATATCGCCATCAACCCAGATGCCGCCGCCGTAGCCGTAATCCGGGGTGAAGAAGCTGTCGGGAAGATGCGCCGCAGCGTCATCGATCCGCAGGCCGCTGATCGACACATCGAGGCCGGCATTGACGTGAATGGCGCGGTTTGCGCCGGCGCCGCTGAGGATCAGTTGCGTGACGCCCGGCCCGACGATGCTCACGTCGCGCTCGATCAGCAGTTCACTGTCGAGCGAGATCGTGCCGGACAGGCTGCCAAGATCGATCGTGTCGCCGGCAGCGGCGTCGGCGATGCAGGCGCGAAGGCTGCCCGCGCCGCTGTCATTCAGATTCGCCACGGTGACCGTGGCACTCATCAGCGAGCGACGCTCCAAAGGCTCAATCGCCGGCGTGCGGGGGTACGAGTTCAAACGGCGGGCAGGCGACATGCCTTTGGTATCGCCATGGATGACGCGCGACTTAACCGCCTGCACCGATCATCGGGCCTGCAACGAGGGCGATAATGGGAGGACCGATAATCTCGCCGGCCCCAGTCCCCTCGACCCGGCCCCTTCATCGGTCGCTATCATCCGCCCTGCGACAGCTCAACCATAATGCACCGGTCCTGCACGAACGGCAGGCCTGCCTCCGCGGCCAATCGTTCGGCCTCATCGCTGATGATGCCCGACTGCAGCCAGACGCCGCCGGCCCCGACGGCGATCGCGTCACGAACCACCTCCGCACAAAACTCCGGCCGGCGGAAGACGTTCACCAAATCAATCTTCCCCGGTACGTCCGCGAGCGACGGATAACACCGCAGGCCATTCACGGCGGATTGCATCGGGTTCACCGGGATGACCTCACGGCCATGAGCCGCCAAGAACGCGCCGATCCTTCCGCTGATCCGCCCCTCACTCATGCCGACGACGGCGATGCGGTGGGCCGCCAAGAGTCTCACGACGGTAGATTCGGTGTTGGTCATTGGGTGCTCGGAGAGAGTGTAGGCCCACGTGTAGCCGGCGAGCATGGTCGCCGGCTACACGTGGACGCTAGATCGGACGGTCGGCAACAATGTTCCGGGCCCAGTCCGCATCATTCATGAGGGCCCGCCCGATCAGCACTAAGTCACACCTCCCCGCTTCGACGATCGCATGGGCCTGCGCAGCTTCGGTGATGACGCCGACCGCCGCGGTTGGCACGCCCGCGCCGTGGCGGACGGCTTGGGCGAACGGCACCTGATATCCCGGCCGAGCTTTGAGCCAGCCGCGCGGGGTCTGTCCGCCGGCGGAGCAGTCGATCAGATCGACGCCACGCGCCATAGCGAGACGGGCGAAGTGAATCGTGTCCGCAATCTGCTGGCCGCCTGGTTCCGGATCGATCGCGCTCACACGCACCAGCAGTGGCATGTCGGCCGGCATGATGGCGCGGATGCCGTCGATCACTTCAAGCGGAAATCTGGCCCGCGCTTCGATTGGTCCGCCGTACTCGTCCGTTCGATGGTTGGGAATCGGTGAGAGAAACGAACTCAGCAAGTAACCGTGCGCACAGTGCAGTTCGATCACGGCGAAGCCGGCGGCGATAGCACGCCGGGCCCCCGCCACGAATGATTCAATGACGCCGGCGAGCTCGCCGCCGTCCAGCGCCCGCGGCACGGGCCGACCTTCGTCGAACTCGATAGCGCTCGGGCCGACGACGTCGATCGCCATGCCCCCGTCATCATCGATCGGGAAGGACCCTGCCTTGCGACCCGCATGCGCCAGCTGAATCGCCGGAACCGCACCTGCGGATTTGATCAAGGCGGCTAAATCTGACAGGCCGGCAATGTGTTCGTCCGACCAGATGCCGAGATCCGTCGGCGCGATCACGCCGCGGGCTTCGACGGCCGTGGCTTCCACCATCGCGATGCCGCAACCGGCCGCGCGGGCGGCGTAGTGCTCGCGGTGAAAATCGGTCACGTGCCCGCGGCGCGCGGAGAACGTGCACATCGGCGAGAGGCCGATGCGGTTTTTCAACGTCACCCCGCGAAGGGTCAGCGGCGAGAACAATCCGGGCACGGCCGAACGCTACGGGGAACACGGCCGCGTCGCCACCGGTCGCCACCGATTGAGTCGCCTCGGGTCGCTTTTCGCGGCTGATTCTGAATCTGCCTCAACCCGCCGTGCGTACCATGGCGCATGCCGCGCCAACCGAAATTCGCAATCGCCGCCCTGCTGCTGGTCGGCGCGGTGGGCGTCGGGGCGTGGGCCGTTTCGGTTGGTGACCCGGTCCCGACGATCGCCGCCGAACTCCGGCAGGGGGTTTCAGACGGCAAGAATCACGCGCCATACGCCAATCTCGTCCGCGCGGAACTCGCCAGCGTCAGCCATCGCGAGGTCGATATGTTCGCCATGCCGTGTTTCTGGGCGGGCGAGGCTCACTTCGGCGGGCAGGCGGGCGTTTATCGAACCACGCCGGGATATCTGGGCGGAAAGGAAGTCGTTCGCGTCGAGTTTGATCCGGCGGTCACCTCGCGAGAAACGCTGCTGGCCGCCCCGGACAATGCCGCCACGAAGCCCGGCGGATGCCGATTCGACGCCGCCGCCATCCATGCCAGCCGCCAAGACCCGGCCTTCCGTCCGGACACCGAATTTCCGGCGTGGTATCTCCGCCAAACCGAGGGCCTGAAGTTCATCCCAATGACGCCGGCCCAGACCGCGCGGATCGATAATCTGGTCCATGCCGACCAGCCGTACCTGCAACTTCTCTCGCCCGGCCAGCAGGCCCTCCTGAAGCGCGTCTTGGCCCGCCCCGACGCCGGTTGGACCGACTTCGCCGGCGGCGACACCTTGTGGCGTCTGATCCAGCAGCACCCCTGACGGCTTGCCAACTTTTGCGATTCCGATTTCGCCGAAAAAATCTCATTCCCAATTGAACCTTGAAGTAGTACGATCCGCGTTGCGCCTGCGGCAATCCGCCGCGGCAACATCATCTTGGAGGCCGGTATGTCCGTTGCAGAATTTCCCCTTCTTCGCCCCGTTCAGAACTTCGTCTCGACGCCCCGCAAAATGCTGATCGACGGCCAATGGCAGGCGTCGCAGAGCGGCAAGACGTTCGACAGCTTCAATCCCGCCACCGGCGAAGTGCTGGCGAAAGTGGCTGAGGGCGACAAGGCCGATATCGACGCCGCCGTTAAAGCCGCCCGCAAGGCATTCGAGTCCGGCCCGTGGCACCTGATGACCCCGTCGGGCCGCGCCAAGCTCCTCTGGAAATTGGCCGATCTGATCGACGCCAACACAGATGAACTCGCCCAGCTCGAATCGCTCGACAATGGCAAGCCGTTCGCCGTCGCCAAAGCCGCCGACGTGCCGCTCGCCGCCGAGCTGTTTCGCTACATGGCCGGCTGGTGTACGAAAATTGACGGCGCGGTGCTGAACCTCTCCGTCCCATACATGCCTGGCGCGCAGTTCCACGCCTACACGATGCGCGAACCGCTGGGCGTGATCGGCCAGATCATTCCATGGAACTTCCCGCTGCTGATGGCCGCCTGGAAGCTCGGCCCCGCGCTGGCCGTCGGTAACACGGTTGTACTGAAGCCCGCTGAACAAACGCCGCTGTCGGCGCTGCGCCTCGGCGAATTGATGATCGAAGCCGGCTTCCCCAACGGCGTGATCAACATCGTCCCCGGCTTCGGCGAAACCGCCGGTGCCGCCCTCTCGGCCCATCACGGCGTGGACAAGATCGCCTTCACCGGCAGCACTGAAGTCGGCAAGATGATCGTTAAAGCGGCCGCCGGCAACCTGAAGAAAGTCACGCTGGAACTCGGTGGCAAGAGCCCGAACGTCGTCTTTGCCGACAGCGACGTCGACGCCGCCATCGCCGGAGCGGCCAGCGCCGTGTTCTTCAATCAAGGCCAAGTCTGTTGCGCCGGCACTCGACTGTTCGTTGAGAAGAAAATCTACGACAAGGTCGTCAGCGGCGTGGCCGATGCGGCTAAGAAGATCAAGGTCGGCCACGGCCTTGATCCGAACACGCACATGGGCCCCCTTGTCTCGCAGGACCAGTTCGACCGCGTTACGATGTTCCTGAAATCCGGCCGCGATGAAGGCGCCGAATTTGTCACTGGCGGCGGCCGCGTCGGCACGAGCGGCTACTTCGTCGAACCGACCGTTCTGTCGAAGACCCACGACAAGATGAAGGTCGTCCAGGAAGAAATCTTCGGCCCGGTCGTCACGGCCATGCCGTTCACCGACGTCGAAGAAATCGCCGCCCAGGCCAACAACAGTGTCTACGGCCTCGCCGCGGGCGTCTGGACACGCGATACCAGCAAGGCCCACCGACTGGCCAAGCTGATCCGCGCCGGCACGGTCTGGATCAACTGCTACAACGTCTTCGACGCCAGCCTCCCCTTCGGCGGCTACAAGCAAAGCGGCTGGGGCCGCGAAATGGGCAAGGAAGCGCTCGAGCTCTACACCGAGACGAAGGCCGTCTGCATGCAGATCTGATCGAAGAAACGGTTGATTCAAGTAAGGCGTCGCGGCCATGGGGGCTGCGACGCCTTTTTCGTTTTCCTGCTGCCAACTCGGGGTGTCGCCGCTCGCCTTTTGAAACGGCGGCAACGGTCCTACACTGATTTGTCCCATGCAGACCGCCCCCGCCATCCCCCCGTCGCCGGAAGCTCGTGTTCGTTCGCTCACGACGCCCAAGTTGCTGCTCGGGGCGGCAATGATCGGCGCGGTCGGCGGCCTGCTGGCGACCGTCTACTATTTCCTGCTCGAAGGCGCGATGTCCGGCGTGTGGCATCGGCTGGCGAACGTCGAACCGCTTTCGCTGCCCGTCGAGCCGCACTGGCATCCGATCATTCTGCTCATCACAACGCTCGGCGGGTTGGCCGTCGGACTGCTGACGCGATGGCTCGGCTCGCCCGGCGAAATCGCGGCCGTCATCGATAACATCCATCTGCACCACGGCCGACTGGATATCCGCCAGACGCCGTCGATGACCGCCATCTCGCTGGCCAGCATTTCCGCCGGCGGCAGCGCGGGGCCGGAAGCGCCGCTCGTGCAGATCATCGGCAGCTTCGCCAGCCGGCTGGGCGACCGGCTTCGGCTGGAAGGCGTTCATGTCCGCACCTTCACCTTCTGCGGCATGGGGGCGGCGCTCGGCGCATTCTTCGGCGCACCGCTCGGCGGCGCGCTGTTCGCCATGGAATTGCCCCACCGTCGCGGAATCGAATATTACGAGGCGCTTCTGCCGGCCGTGGTATCAGCGCTGGCCGCCTTCCTCGTCTTCCGCTCGATCGTCGGTTACGACCACATTCTGTTTCATTTGGGCTCGCAGGATGTCGTCACCCTCGGCGGCGTCGGCTGGGGCGTGGCCTTCGGGGCCCTCGGCGCGGCGGCGGCAGCGGTGTTCTCACTCTGCTTCGCCGGTATTGGTCGTATCGCGCACCGCTGGACGAACCGGCCAGTGCTGCTGGCGACACTCGGCGGGCTGACGTTGGGGCTGCTCGCGCAGGCTTCGCCCAAGAGCCTGTTCTGGGGCGAATATCAGATTGACGCGGTGATCGCCGCGCCGGCCGATCTTCTTCGGCATCACACGCTCGGCATGGCCGTCGCGCTGCTGCTGGGCCTAGCGGCGGTGAAGATGATCGCGGTGAGCGTGACGCTGCACAGCGGCTTCCGCGGCGGATTCATCTTCCCGCTGCTGTTCGTCGGCGCGGCCATCGGCACGGCCGCCAGCCTGCTGCTGCCCGCAGCCCCCGCAGCCATCGCGATCGTCGCCACCATGGCGGCGGTCAACGTCGCGATCACCAAGACGCCGATCAGCACGTCCGTCGTGCTTGTCACCCTCAGCGGGACGAGCATGATGCCGATCGTCATTGCGGCCAGTGTGACGGCCTTGCTTCTGAGCGGCCGGCTGAATCTGATCCGCACGCAACGCGGTCGCGATGACCACACGCCGTCGAAGGCCGGTCGCGACGCCATCGTTATCACGGTTGTGCAGCCGGCGTGATCGCTCGGGCTTTCGGCCAGCGCCTTAGACCAGCAATTCCACGGCAATGGTCGTGAAGTCGTTCTTGTCTGCCTTGGCGGTATCCGTACCCAGGCCACCGTCGATTTTGTCGGCGCCGCCCAGGCCGTTGAGCGTATCGTTGCCAGCACCACCGGTGAGTGTGTCGGCGCTCGGGCCGCCGAGCAGCAGGTCGTTGCCGTCGCCACCGTCGATGGAGTCGCGGCCGCTGCCGCCGGTGAGCGCGTCATCGCCGAGACCGCCCGTGATGGTGGTCTTGAGTCGGCCGACTTTCAACGGGCCGACCGTGTCATTCCCCGCGCCGGCATCGATCACGGCACTAGTGATGCC
>JAQGHK010000488.1 GCA_028288875.1 Phycisphaerales bacterium
CTCGCGGGCGACATGTATGTCGCCCCTACAAGGACGCATGCCACGCCGCATTAATAATGGCACGTCGAGCAGCTCTCGAGCTTCTGCCGCGGGCGAATGTGATAGTCCTTCACGAGCTGCGCACCAAGTTCCATCTGATTCACCGGCGGCACGTAGTAGCCGTTAAACACTTCCTCGCGCGGCCGCAGGTATTTCTCCGGCTCGCGGTGGCAGTTCAGGCACCACTGCATCTGCAAGGATGCATTCTGAAACGTCAGCGACATATCCTGCACGGCCCCGTGACATGAACTGCAGCCGACGCCCTTGGCTACGTGAATGTCGTGCGGGAACAGCACGTAGTGGGGCGTGTTGTGCACGCGGTTCCATTCGATCGGCTTGTTCATCGCCCAGCTATCGCGCACGGGTTTGAGCATATCTGAGCCGTTGTAAAGCTGGCTGTGGCAACTCATGCAGGTTTTGGTGGGGGGCACCCCGGCGAACTGGCTGGTGTCGGTGCTGGTGTGGCAATAGCGGCAATCGATCCCGAGGCCGCCAACGTGATGCTTGTGCGAAAACGGAATCGGTTGCTCAATGATGACTTCCTGCTGATTGATGTACGACGACCGCTGCCAGGCGTAAGCGGCGCAGACGAGGACCAGCACCACGAGCGGCACCGCCACGGCCGAGCCGCGGGCGATGGCGTTGGTGGCAGGGTGGAAGGTGCGTGGCATGGGTGGTCGTCGGGCCGGAATTCGTTCCGGCGATGTCCCAACCATAGGCCCGCCGAAGCGCGGGCGGGCTCAGGGATTACGCCGAAAACTTTGAAGTGGCAGCCGGGCCGGGAGCGGTCTACGCTCAATGGGCCGCCGGGCCACCTTGTATGGCCACACGATCGCCGATCAGCCTTCCTGTTTTCCACGCCGCGCCGTCGCGCGCCGAATCGCAGGCAGAAACGCCCGGCTGCCGCGACCATTCGAGTCCGCACCCCGATGAGTTCGCCCGCGGGGCGGCCGTCTGGGACGACCAATTCAGCCGGCGCGGGTTCTTGGCGACGATGGGCGCGTCGCTCGCCTTAGCCGGCATCACCGGCGGCTGCAGCGATCGGCCGAGCGAGCCGATCGTGCCGTACGTCGACCCGCCGGAGCAGGTGGTCGCCGGCGAACCGCAGTTTTTCGCAACGACGCTCACGCGCGGCGGCTACGGCCGCGGCGTGATCGTGACCAGCCGCGAGGGCCGGCCGATCAAGATCGAGGGCAACCCCGATCATCCCGCCAGCCTCGGCGCGGCTGACGCGCAAATGCAGGCGGCCATCCTCGACCTTTACGATCCGTTGCGATCCAACACCGTGACGCACGCCGGGAAGCCGACGACGTGGGGCGCGTTCACAAAGGCATTGGCCACGGCGATCGCCTCGCACACCGACGACGACGGCGCCGGGATCACCGTCCTGACCGATCCGGTGACATCGCCGACGGTGGCCGCGCTGATGGGCGAACTGCGAACCCGCTGGCCGAAGCTGCGATGGCGGACGCATCAGCCGTTCGGCCGGCACGCCGTGCGATCCGTGCTCGGCGGCGGCGGGCAACGGCTGGAGCCCGTGTATGACCTTTCGAAGGCGGACGTGATCGTCGCCTTCGATAGCGACTTCCTGACCGACGAACCGGGCAGCCTCACCTACGCCCGCCAGTTCGCCGACGGCCGACGCGTAAACGGCGTGCGGCCGACGATGAACCGGCTTTACGCCGCGGAGGCGGACTTCTCCATCACCGGCACAAAGGCCGATCACCGCCTGCCGGCCAAGCCGTCGCGCGTGGGCGTGCTGCTGCAGGCGCTGGGGACGCAGTTGGAATCCTTGAGCGCGCCGACGCCAAGCGACCTGAGCAATGCCGAGGCCGCTTGGCTGTCCGCCGTCGCCACCGATCTGGCCCGCACGCGCGGCCGAAGCCTGGTCATCGTCGGCCCCACCCAATCGCCCGCCGCGCAGGCCATCGGGCTGAAACTGAATCAGGCGCTCGGGAACCTTGGGCAGACGGTACGCATCGCGGCGTCTCCGATGCTCAGCCCCGATGAACAAGGCGCTGCGGATTGGCTGACGGCCGATATCAACGAGGGCCGGGCGCGGATGGTGCTGATTCTAGGGGACAATCCGGTGCGGACGTCGCCGGGCCCCGCGCTGGCGAAGGTGCTGACGGAGTTGAGCAACCGCCCGGACGGCTTCACGGCGCATCTCGGCCCGTACGCAAACGAAACCGCATTCGTCTGCCAATGGCACGTGCCGCAGCAGCACGAACTGGAACAGTGGGGCGATGCGACGGCGCACGATGGCACGGTGTCGCTGATTCAGCCGCTGATTGCACCGCTCACCGGCGGCAAAAACGCGATCGATTTGCTGGAGGCCGTCCTGGGCCGGGAACGGTCGGCGTATGACACGGTCCGCGCCACCCACGCTGCGCGCCTCGGCGAAGGGCCGGCATTTGAGGAGGCTTGGAACGCGGCGCTGCGGCGTGGGACGCTGTTCACGCCGCCGATGGAATCGCTGCCATTGAATCTGATGAATGCGGCCGAGCAGGTATTCGTGCCGGGGACCAGCGTCGAGATCGCTATCCGT
>JAQGHK010000494.1 GCA_028288875.1 Phycisphaerales bacterium
GGCGGCGAACGCAGCTTTCCGATCGTAATCGGGTCCACCGAGGCCAGCGCAATAGACCGGCGTCTCAAGGGCATCCCCGCCCCACGCCCTCTAACGCACGATCTATTGGCCAACGCGATTGAAGCCCTCGGCGGCAAGCTCGAAGCCATCGAGATCAACAACCTGCAGGAACACACGTTTTTCGCCCGGCTGCACGTCCGGCAGAATGGAAACCTGCTCAAAATCGACTCCCGCCCGAGCGACGCGATCGCCCTCGGCGTGGTCGGCAATGTGCCGATCCTCGTCGCAGACCACGTGCTCAAAGAAGCCGGCGTCTGACCCATTCCCCCCGCCAGACGCGCATACAGGCCGTTGGTTAGCCGGAAAATTTTTTTCTCCGTCAAAAGTCGATCGTGGGGATCACCCCGTGGGCCACGACTGCCCGTCGGTGGGGCAATTGGCGGGTCGCTACTGTTCCCGTGCCCCTTAAATGCGCACTAATCCCTAGTTCCGATAACTATTTCGCGATGGCACGCCGCTTGTAAGAAAGCTTCCTAGCAAGGACGGCGGCGGCGGACATGACCCCTTTTCCCCTGGATCGGCCCGATGGAGCGGCCGCAAATGATCGGCTGCGGCCTCGGCCGACGCCCGACGTCGATTGGCAGCGCTGGACGCGCCAACTCGACCGGAAGCGTCGCGCCATGCGGGCCGCCCTGCGCTGGCCCGGCTGGGTCTATCGCGACGCCACACGCGCAACATTCCGCCTGGAAGGGATCGACGTCGGCGAAACCGAGGTCGGCCGCGCTCTGGAAGCTCCGCGGCCGATGCGGTCGCGCCATGCCGGGCGGCTGCGGAACCACTTGGCTATCCTAAGGTCACTGGATCGGGTGCGTCGTCAGCGGCGGACTTTGTCGGCTGACGAGGTCGTGCGCTGGTACACCGCCGTCAGCAGCGGCCTGAGCACGGCCAACCTGTCGCCCGCCGGCCGCGAGCGGCTGGCCGCGGTCATCCGGCAAATCCATTCGCCGCAACGCCGCCTTCAACCGGCCGTCACTGAGGCCGCCAAGCTTTACGTCGGCCTGCTGGACGACCCGATGTTTCCTGGCTTTAACGGCATCCTCTCCCGCCTGCTCCTGCACGCCTACCTGCTGAATTGCGGCCTGCCGCCCGTCGTCTTTGATCCGGCGCTCGATGGCGGCGACGTGACCACGATCACGGTCACCCCGCGCCTGCTGGAAATGATCGACGCCACGCTGGACCGCCTCGCGGCCGGCGAGGGCAACTAACGCATTAGCACATGACGTGCAGTCCGCTATCTTCCTCCTCTCCCGGTATTCCGGGGGAGGTCGGGAGGGGGGTCTGCCGTCGTGCTGGATGCGTGAAGAGAAGACCCTCTCCCTAACCCTCTCCCGGAATACCGGGCGAGGGGACCAGAGGCCGCTCGTGGGCGGGCAGCGTTCGCGTTTTAGTCGTTTTCTTGATTCATCAGCACGTCGGCTTCCACACCGATCGGTACGCGTTGCACGCGGGCGCCGATGCCGGTGAGGATCTCGTACGGGATCATGTCCGTGGCTTGGCAGAGCTTGTAGAGGCTGGCGGGGGAGAGCGGGTCGGAATCGACGAGGGTCACTTCGTCGCCGATGCAGACGTCGGCCACGCGGGTGACGTCGATCATCGTCATGTCCATGCTGACGCGCCCGACGACGCCGCAGGGCACGCCGTTCAGCATGACAATCGCCTTATTCGATGCGGCCCGTGGATAGCCGTCGGCGTAACCGACTGGCAGCAGGGCGATCTTGCTCGGCACCTGGGCCGTCCACGTGTGGTTGTAGCCGACGCCCTGGCCGGGCTGGACGTCGTGGATGGCCATGACGGGGGCGGTCCACTTCATGATCGGGACGAGCGGGCGATCCAAATTCGGCCGGCCGCTGGGGTCGATGCCGTATAGGCTGAGGCCGGGGCGAACCATGTCGTAGTGGGCGCGCGGGGCGGTGAAGACGCCGCCGCTGTTGCAGGCGTGCTTCGGAATGTTTTCGAGGATGGCGTGGGCGTTGATGGCGGCGTCGAACAGGCGGATCTGCCGGCTGGTGAGCGGGTCGCTGGCGACTTCGCCGTTGACGAAGTGCGTGCAGACGCCGACGAGCTTCAGGTTGGCGTGGCCGAGCGTGCGTTCCAGCAGGGTGTCGAACTGATCGACCGGGCAGCCGCAGCGGACCATGCCGGTATCGAGCATGATTTGCACTTTGGCGCGGGTTTGAAGGTGCAATGCCACGCGGGCGACGTCAGCAGCTGCGGCGGGGCTGGCGAGCGTGAGCGTCCAGCCGCGGCGGATGGCGTATTCGAGCGCTTCGCGCTGGCTGCCGAGAAACACGTTCTCGATCGGCCGCAGCAGCATGATGGGCTTGGTAACGTCGCCGAGCGCGGCGGCTTCTTCGGCGGTGGCGACGGCAAACCCGTCAATGCGGGTGAACGGGCCGTCTTCGTCAACGAGATCGAGAAGTTCGGCGATCAGCCGGGCGTCGTGCCCGTAAGCGTCGGCCTTAATGACGGCAGTGATTTGCGTGGAAGCCTGGCAAACGCGCCGGAGGGTCCGCACGTTGGTGGCCAGTGATCTTGCATCAATGAGCAGGCGGGTGGTGCCTGCGGTGGAGTTCGCGTCCATGCGAAACCGTCCCGTCCGTGAATGTCAGCCTTCCTTACTCAAATCAGGGCCGCTCAAGCGGCCCTGCCCGAGAGAGACTTATCGGACCGATCCGCCCGATTACTTCTGGCGGAAAACGATGCGGACTTTGGTCAGGTCGTAGGGAGACAATTCCACCCGAACACGGTCGCCCGGCAGGATGCGGATAAAGTGCTTGCGCATCTTGCCCGAGACGATGCCGAGAATTTCTTTGTCGCTGCCGTCGAGCTTAAGTTTGAACATGGCGTTGGGTAACGCCAGGCTGACGGTTGCTTCGACTTCAATAGGCTCGCTTTTGGCCACTCGGACACTTCCTCGGGTTGACAGTTTTCGGGAGAAACGAAAGGAACAGGATACCCGCGAGGGGCAGAACTGTCTATCCGTGTCGATTCGTGTTCCAGCTTCCACGCTCGTGGTTAATCAGCCGTTTCTGGCCCCGGCGATTCTTTTTTCCGGCGATCGGGGTCGATTTTCAACTCGTCGTAGCCGGCGGGCGGTAGCGATTCCAGGATGCGTTCGTGGCTTTCGATGCGCCAGTCCGGGGCGGTGCCGTCTTCGACGTCGGGGAAGAACGTGGCGAGCTTTTCCTCGTTGATCTGCCAGAGGCCGAAGAGCTTCACGCCCGGGGTGTCGATGACGTGGCCGCCGAAGGTGAGGGGGAATTTGCGGGCGCTGGTGGTGGTGTGCATGCCCTTGCTGTGGATGGCGCTGATTTCGCCAACCCGCAGGTCCAGTGTTGGCTCGACCGCCCGGATCAGCGACGATTTCCCCACGCCGCTGTGGCCCGCCAGTACGGTAGTTCGGCCTGTAAGCACGTCGCGCAGCTCGGCCAGTCCTAAACCCGTCGGAACGCAGGTCTTAAGCGATGTAATGCCCATCGAGGCGTAGTGATCCAGCACCACTTGGGCGGCGGCCAGGTCTTCGTCGTCCTCGGCGGTGTCGACCTTATTCAGGCAAAGCACCGGCTCCAGCCCGCCGCTCTCGGCGGCGATCACCATGCGGTCGATCAGGCCCCACTTCACCTCCGGCAGGTGCAGGCTGGCGACGATCAGCATCCGTTCGGCATTGGCGACGATTGGATGGCTTTCCAACTGCTTAAAGCTGTCGGCCCGGGTCAGCACCGTACGGCGGGGCTCGATGCGCTCGATCACGCCCTCATTTTTGACCAGATCGTTCAATTCCGGCGACGGCGAGAACCGAACGAAGTCGCCGACCACCAGTTGCGTGGCGCTAATGCGGGAGAGCGTTTTGCGCTGCACGCAACGCCATTGTGTGCCGTCACTTGTGAGCACGTCGCTGTAAAGCGAGTGGACCTGAATGACCTCGCCGGCCGGCAAGGCGTCGATTTCCTCGTCAGGCCGGCCGGCCTGCGTTTTGATTGTTTTATCGCGCTGGTAGTGCTTGGATTTGTCGCCGAAGCGTTCCTCGGCGTCGACGCGGTCCTCGTCCATCTCGCCGTTGAGGTAAGAGGCCGTGAGGTCCTTCTGATTGCCGCCTTTTTTGTTACGTCCTGCCACGAAGCCACGATCCTATCCGCCGGGGCCGATAACGCACGGGAGAGGGAGTGGAGAGTGAACAGTTGAGGGTGGGGAGAAGGGACAGGCGCGGGCCTTTAACTTCCGGCTTTCCACTCTCAACTCTGCACCGCTTCTGACCGATCTTTGCGATAAGTATGTCGCTTCGCAGCACGCTCAATGTCCTCTACTGGGACTACGTCACCCACGGCCGCCGATGGGCCAACCGCGGGCTATGGGCGATGGCGATTTACCGCTACGGCCGGTGGGTGGATTCGCTCCGCCCCTCGCCGTTCAAAATCCTGTTCAACAAAAGCTACAGCCTGCTGAGCGTGTTCGGCCCAGTCGTCACCGGCGTGTTCCTCGACCGCGCCACCAAGGTGGGGAAACAACTCCACATCGTCCACCCCGGCATGGTGCTGATCCACCCGCACGCCCAGATCGGCGACCGTGTCGGCATCATGCACGGCGTCACCCTCGGCACCACCCCGGCCCACACCGGCTGCCCGACCGTCGGCGATGACGTGTTCATCGGCGCGTATGCCACGGTTCTCGGCGGCATCAAGATTGGCAACGGCGCGAAGATCGCCGCCAATAGCCTAGTGATCTGCGACGTCCCCGCTGGCGCAACCGCCATCGGCGTGCCGGCGAAGGTGTATCCAGCCACGCCGTTGAAGCCGGCGATCCCCATGTTCCGCAAATCGGCGTGAGCGCTGAAGTGGCGAATGGGAACCCTGTAGCTGCGACGCCTGCGTCGCCTTTCCGCAAGACTTCACCCTCACGATGCAAGGCGACGCAGGCGTCGCGGCTACAACAGAGGATTGTCGCGCGTCAATTCGTTCCGCTCTCCAATTGCCTTGCCGCGTCGATCTCCCATCCCCCGCCGAGCGATTTATAGAGCATGACCAGATTCGTGGCCGTCAGTTGATCGGATTGGACGAGCTGATCCTGCGTGTTGAGCAGTTCGCGCTGCGTATCCAGCACGGTCAGGAAATCGACGACGCCCTGTTTGTACTGATCGCGGGCGATTTCGACCGACGCGCGGGCCGCCTTCTCGGCATCCACCAGCGCCGCGTGGCGGGCCTGCTCGGTCGCGTACATCACGATCGCGTCTTCCGTTTCGCCGAGGGCTTTAAGCACCGTGTCCTGATAGCTGAGCATCAGTTGTTGCCGCTGCTCGGTCTGCGCCTGAATATTCGCGCGAATTCGGCCGCCATCAAACACGTTCCAGCTGACGCCAGGGCTGAGGATGAAATAGCGGCTGTCCCACTGGAACAGGTTTTTCGCGTGGCTACTGTCGAGGCCCAGGCCACCGGTGATGGCGAACTTGGGGAACAGGTCGGCCGTCGCGACGCCGACGCGGGCGTTGGCGGCCTGGATCTGCTTCTCCGCCCGGCGAATGTCCGGCCGACGTTTGAGCAGGCTGCTTGGCAACCCGATCGGCACGTCCAGCGGCGTGCCCGGCAGCGGGGCGATCGCCTTCAGTTCGTCCGCCAGCGCTAGCGGCTCCTGGCCGACGAAAATGGAGAGCGCGTGAATCGTCTGCCGCACCTGCGACTCCAGCGGCGGAAGCACCGCCTGCGTGTTGGCCACCTGAGTGCGGGCCCGCGCCACGTCCAGTTCCGTCACAAACCCGGCCCTGAACCGACTCAGCGTAAGATCAAGCGTTTCCTGCTGCGCCTGCAGATTCGCCCGCGCGATGACGAGCCGCTGCTGGAAGCCACGCAACTGCAGATAATCGCGCGCCACCTCGGCTAGCAATGTCGTCAGCACGTCGCGACGGTCTTCCACACTGGCGGCCAAGTCCGCGGCCGCCGCTTCGACACCGCGCCGGACGCCGCCGAAGATGTCGATTTCCCACGTGGCATCCAGGCCGACTTGGTACAGCTCGGTTTGCGATCCTGGCAGGCCGCCCTCGCCAAGCGGCGATTGCGGGCCGCCTTGTGCGGGAACAAGCGATTGGCCGCTGCCACCGCTGGATCCGCCGCCCGATCCGCTGCTGTTGCCGGACTGTTCCTTCATTCGCGATGCAGCGCCGCTCGATGTGCCGGACGACGCACCGCCACCGCCGCCGCCCAGGCCACCGCTGGGGAATTCGACATTGCCGCTGCCGCGCGCGACGGAATACCCGCCGGTGGCGTTCACGGTCGGCAGCAGTTTGCCGCCGGCGATGATCACCTCGGCCCGCGCCTGCCGCACCCGGCTGGCGGCCCGCTGCAGATTCAAATTCTCGCTCGCGGCGCGCTGGATCAGGGCCGTCAGTTCGGCGTCACGCAGCGTGGTCCACCATTCCACGACGGGTTCGCTGCGCGCATTGGTCTTGCTCGGCTGCGTCGTCGGATCGGCCGACGTGCTGGCGTTCAGTTCACCGAAGTTCGTCCCGACCGTCACCTGCGGCGGCTTGTAATCCGGGCCGACGGTGCAGCCGGCGATCAGCAGCGGAAGCAGGGCCGCAGATGAACGCAGATGAATGCGGATGAGATTGGGCTTTGACCTATTCATGTTCTTCTCTGATTTGCGTTCATCCGCGTCCATCTGCGGCCCGTTAATGCCCGACCGGCGCTTGGCCACGTTTCACTCGCTTGGTCAGCAGGATCACGATGACCACGAACACCAAACCGATTTCCATGATCTTGAACACATCGATGTACGACAGCACGCTGGCCTGCACCTGCACTTGTCGATACAGCGACTGAAGCTCCCGCGTGAACGGCGTAACGCCGCCATGCACGCCGGCGAGGGCATTGCCGATCGGCCCCTGGCCGGCCGTCGCGCTGCCGCTGCCGGTGCCCGCGCCGCTGACGGCACTGCCCGACGCCTTGGCGGCATTGCCGGATGTCTGCAGCCAGTGCTGGTAGTTCGAACTGCTCGGCTGAAGGTTGGTGACCAAGGCCGTCTGATGAAACTGCTCGCGCCGCGTCAGCATCGTGGTCGCCACGGCGATGCCAATGCTGCCGCCGAGGTTGCGCATCAGGTTGATCAACGCGCTCGCGTTATTGCTTTTTCCCTTGGGCAGGTTGGTGTAGGCCACCGTGTTCACCGGCACGAAGAACATCGGCAGGCCGATGCACATGAACACGCGTGCCCAGACCAAGGTGTTGAACGAAATGCCGGCGGTGAAATTGGTGAGATTCGCCATCGCGAGGCAGACAATCGTGACGCCGATCGCCATCAGATACTTCGGCTGCACCCTGCCGACGATGCGGCCGACGGTGATGGCCATGAAGCAGAGCACGATGCCGCCCGGCAAGAGCGTCAGGCCGGCGCTGGTGGCGTCGTAGCCCAGAATGTCCTGCGCGAATTGCGGCAGTAGCACGGTGCTGGCCAATAGCACGAAACCCAGCATCCCCATGAGGAACATCGACGACGCCAGGTTGCCGTGCGCGATCAGCGGAATATCGACGATCGGATCATCCGCCACCATGGTTTCCCAGAGGATCAGGCCGACGATGCCGACGATCGTGAGTGCGAAAAACAGCTGGATGAAGTGCGAGCCGAGCCAGTCTTCTTCCTGGCCTTTGTCCAGGACGATCTGCAGGCAACCGAAGGCCAGGCAGGTGAAGAAGAAGCCCATGAAGTCGACCTTGTAGCCGCGCTTGCGTTCCTTCTCGTGCTCCTGCTTGGCGGTCTTGGAATCCTGCACCAGGTGATAGGTCAGAAACAGCGACAGCAGGCCGACTGGCAGGTTGATGAAGAAGATCCATCGCCAAGAATAGTTATCGGTAATCCACCCGCCGAGGGACGGCCCGATGGCCGGCGCAACGACGACGGCGAGCGCATACAGCCCGAACGCCTGCCCGAGTTTGGCCGGCGGGAAGGTGTCGGTGAGGATGGCCTGTTCGCTCGGCGCCAGGCCGCCGCCGCCGATGCCTTGGATCACACGGAAGACCAGCAGCGTCGCCAGATTCGGCGCGAATCCGCAGGCCACGGAGCTGATCGTGAACAGCATCACGCAGGTCATGTAAAAACGTTTGCGCCCGAACACGCTGCTGAGCCAGCCGCTGATCGGAATGACGATGGCGTTAGACACCAGATACGATGTCAGCACCCAGGTCCGCTCGTCCGGCCCCGCGCCCAAACTCCCCGCGATGTGCGGCAACGCGACGTTGGCGATGCTGGTATCCAGCACCTCCATAAACGTCGCGAGGCTGACGGCCATCGCGATCAGCCAGGGATTGTGGAGTGGCTTTTCAGGCATGGTGTAGGGGCGACATACATGTCGCCCGCGGCGTGTAGCGGGTTCCGGGCGACATGTATGTCGCCCCTACGAA
>JAQGHK010000563.1 GCA_028288875.1 Phycisphaerales bacterium
ACCGTTGGCCAGCGTGTCGGCCGCGAAGGCGTCGACGATCTTCCGGGCGAAGTCCAAATCTTCGAATCGCACCTCGGCCGGGAACACATTGCGATTCAGCCCGGCCAGCAGCCGGCCCTCGGGGGCATGGTCATCCACACCGGAGCAGAAGTGGCCGCGGATGGGGTGCTGGGGGACGTGCGTGTGCAGGTCCAGCATTGGCGGCAGGATCAGGCCGCTGACGCGTTCCACATCGGTGGCCTCGCCGTGCTGAGCGGTGAACTCGGCATAGGTTCCGATGAAGGAAATACGACCATGCTCGTCGCCGGCGAGGACGCCGTCGGGCAGGTAATCGATCGTTCGATCTGGGAGCGGGTTGAGAATCGGACCGCGAAGCACAACTGACATGCCTGCCAGTATGCGGACGTTGGGCAGTTGATCAAACTTGGCCGCGCGGGCTGAAATGTGGTAGCCGCTCAGGTGCAGTGCACGACGTAGCTATCCGGGCCAAGCAAAATCTTCACGTGCCGCCCGGCGGCGGCGTCATCGATCACGAAGACAATCGGCAGGATGTCCAGGCAGCGCGGCTTGTCGGCGTGCGTCGCCGCAAGGTAATCGCCGGCATGCAAGACCAGCTTATAGATGCCGGCTGACAGCTTAGGCCCGGTCACCAGCGGGGCAACCGTGCTGCCATCGGCATTGGTGGAAGCGGCCCGCAGCAGGACGTCGCCGCTGGGCTCGACCCAGTAAACCTGCAGCCGCAACCCGCCGGCGGGGCGGCCCAGCAGGGTGTCATGGACAATGGCAGTCAGGGCGCCGGGCATCTAGAGTATTTGAATCGACCAAATCGACCACGCAAGACAGCGATTTGCGAAAATGATTTCCCTCGCGATAATGCCAAACCCGTTGCCCGGCAGTGAGAGATGTCTGACGAGCGACGGTCTGCGGCCCCTTGGCGGAATTGGCAGACGCGCTAGACTCAAAATCTTGTGCCCAAAAGGCGTGCCGGTTCGACCCCGGCAGGGGCCAATAAAGTGGATGAAAACCCTCGAGATGATCGAGGGTTTTTGTCGTTTATCGGCGTCATCAGGTTCCGCGTTTGTTGCCGTAGAGTTGAACGTGCAGCCGCGGGCTGTACCGGTAACCCTCGCGCAGGCAGATCTCATTGATCCACCCGGCCCGGCTGGCGAGCGTGGCGGCGTCGATGCCTTCGGGCATTAACTGAACGTCGCTCGGCTTCCAGTTTTTGAGCTGGCCGAGCAGATCGTGAATTTCGCCGAGGTCCTGCTCGGTGGCTACCACGAACTTCAGTTGGAAGTCGGGGGCGGTATCGATGAACTGCTGAACCACGTCTGGCCGAAGCCGTTGGCGATCGTGCATTTCGGCGAAGCGGCCGCCTTCGCGCTCGTGAGGCGTGGAATTGCTGAGCTTCGGCGATAGCGATGCCAAATCGATCGGTAGATCCTTGAACACGGTTGCCGCGGTTTCAATGGTGAGGTGATAGCCGCGGTCTTTGAGCGCCTGCGCTAATGGCAGAATGTCCGGCATGATGGCCGGCTCGCCGCCGGTGAGGACAACATGCCTAGCCGGGTGCCGGACGACGTCGGCCACGATTTTATCGACGGACCAGTCGTCACCCTCCGGATCCCAACTGGCGTAGGGCGTGTCGCACCAGACGCAGCGCAGATTGCAGCCACTGGCGCGCACGAAGACGGAAGGCACGCCGAGCAGCTTGCCTTCGCCTTGCAGGGAATAGAACGTTTCACTGATGCGCATGCGTCGGACGACGAACATATCGCAAAACGGCCTGTGCGTGCAGGCCGTTCTGCGAATGTTGTCCCGACGCCGCGTTTTAAGCGGCGATGGCGGCGGGGGTGAAGCCGCCGTTGGCGAGATAGGTTTTCAGAGCGGAGAACACGTCCGGGCACAGGCCGCCACTCATCACGTTGCGGGTCATGATGTCCATGACTTCCGCGCCGTTGAGATCCTGTCGATAAGGCCGTTTCGCGGCGAGGGCTTCGTACATGTCGGCCACGCCCAGGATGCGGGCTGCGGTCGGTAGATCGTTCGCAGTACGGCCGACGTGATAGCCCTTGCCGTCCAGCCGCTCATGGTGCGACGCCGCCAGGGTGGCCAGCGGGCGGAAGCCGCTCACTCGATTCAGCAGCGTGTGCGTGAATTCGGTGTGCTTTCGCATCGCCGCGATTTCCGTCGCGTCGAGCTTGCCGGGTTTATCAAGAATCTGATTCGAGACGCCCAGCTTGCCTAGGTCATGCAGCAACCCGGCACGGCGGATGGTGCGAACATTTTCAATCGGCATGCCCAGCGTTTCCGCCAAGCCGGCTGAGATCATTGAGACGCCGGCTGAGTGCTTGTAGGTCCAGGGGCTCTTGGCATCCACCACGCGGGCAAAGCCGCTGGCGATGCGGTCGAGCGCGTCTTCATCGACAGGAATCACGCGATCTTCGGGTTCGAATTCTTTCACGGCCGATTCCGGCGCTTCGCTGAAGAACGATTTCCAAAACGCATCGTCATTGCGGAATGCGTTCATCGCATCGACGAGTTGCGGATCGAACCACGTGCCGCGCCGCGTGGCGGCCATGTCGTAGGCGGCGTCGATGCCGTGGGCGATGGCGAAGACTTCGACCGTCTGCGCGAGGCCCAAGATGCGGGCGAGCAGGGGAATGTCATCGCCTTTCAGGCCCTCAGGGTGGCCGCCGCCATCGTAGTGTTCGTCGAGGGAGCGAATGGCCTCGGCCGTCTCATCCGGCAGCATCAGGTCGCGTGCGATTTCCGCACCGCGTTCGCAGCGCATTTCGATCAGGGACTTGGCGCCTGCCGATCCAGAGACGGCCACGCGCAGAAAAGCGTGCACCTTATCAAGCATCGTACCGCCCGGCGCCACGTGCTTGGCGACGTAGCCGACGCGGGGGAGGAAGCTCGTCCAGTCCACCGTCTTCGACGCCATTTTTGTGTCGTGATCGTCGGCGCCGAAGAGGTAGGACATTTTCGACGCGTTGGTCGAGCAGCCCAGGTCTTTGAGGAGCAGGCCGTAGAACAAGGCGGAGCGATCGTCCGCGTCGAAGCGAAGTTCGCTGGCGATCCGCATGCCGATCAGGCAACTGCGGCTGGCGTGGCCTGGCGGTTGACCGCTGGTGAGATCGAGCGCGTAGGACAGGGAGGACAGCACGTCCGATAGCCGCAGGTCGTTGACATTCTGCGGTCGCTCAACTGAGTCGTACGAGGCCAATCGCATCGCGATCCAATCGTTAAAGACGTGCACAGGACAAGTCGCCTACTCACCTTCGGCCCGCGGTTGATGGCACTTAAGAAGCCTGCCGCGGAATGCACGCGCCGGCGGATTTCTAGCCGCCTGATGCCGAGCGGGGTAAGCTGACGTCCGAATTGCCCAAGGAGCTTGCAGTGAATGACATTCTGATTGGCAAAGGCGAATCGCAGGTCACGCTGCTAAGCAGGTACGGCAACCGTCACGGCCTGATCGCGGGTGCGACAGGTACCGGCAAAACCATCTCCCTGCTGCTCATGGCGGAAGGGTTTTCCCGCATGGGCGTCCCCGTCTTTATGGTCGACGTGAAAGGCGACGTTGCCGGTATCGCCATGCCCGGAACGCCGTCGCCGAAGATCGCCGAACGCGTTACGCAGATCGGCATCGATGGCTACACGAACGAAGCCAGTCCCGTCGTCTTCTGGGATTTGTACGGCAAGTCCGGCCATCCGGTTCGCGCCACGATCAGCGAGATCGGCCCAACGCTCCTCGGCCGCATTTTGGAACTGAATGACATTCAGGAAGGCGTGCTCGATGTCGTTTTCAAGGTAGCGGACGATCAGGGTTTGCTGTTGCTGGATCTAGCAGACCTGCGGGCGCTGCTCAGTTTTGTCGCGGATAATCAGAAAGAGATCAGCACGCACTACGGCCTGGTCAGCGGCGCCTCAATCGGCGCGATTCAACGCGCCATGCTCAGCCTCGATCGAGACGGCGGAAACCTTTTCTTCGGCGAGCCCGCGCTTGAATTGACTGACCTGATGCGCACCGACGTCAGCGGCCGCGGCGTCATCAATGTGCTGGCGGCCGACCAACTGGTGATGAAGCCGAATCTATATTCCAGCTTTCTGCTTTGGCTGCTGTCCGAGCTATTCGAAAACCTGCCTGAAGTCGGCGACTTAGAGAAACCGAAGTTGGTATTCTTCTTCGATGAAGCTCACTTGCTGTTTAATGACGCGCCCGCATCGCTCAAGCAGCGTGTGGAACAGGTGGTTCGGCTGATTCGCTCAAAGGGCGTCGGCGTTTACTTCTGTTCGCAGTTCCCCGACGACCTTCCGCCGGAAGTGCTTGGCCAGATGGGCAACCGAGTGCAGCATGCGTTGCGGGCCTTTACGCCACGCGATCAGAAGGCCGTTCGGACCGCCGCTGAGACGTTTGCGTCCAACAAGAATCTCGACGTCCAGACGGCGATCTCGCAATTGGGCGTCGGCGAGGCGCTCGTTTCGATGATGCTCGACAAAGGCATCCCGGCCCCCGTGCAGCGAGCGATCATCTGTCCGCCACGCTGCCGAATGGGAGCAATCACGCCCGAAGAGCGCTTGGCCGTTCGCAATCGCAGCCCGGTCGGTCCGAAGTATGACACGGCTATCAATCGCGAGTCGGCCTACGAGAAATTGACCCAGCGCGCCGCTACCGCTGCAGCGCCCTCTCCCGCGCCGGCGTCAGGCGGCGGGGCAGCAGGTGCAACGCGATCCGGCGGAACCGCGCCAGCGGCCCATGAAGAGCCCGGCGTCATGAGCAAAATTGGCGACATAGTCATGGGCACCGGCCGGCGGCAGGGCCTTCTGGAAGCGATGGCCAAATCCACCATGCGATCGGTCGGCAGCCGCGTGGGCCAGCAAATTCTTCGCGGGGTGATGGGGAATATCTTTGGGAAGCGTTGACCGATCTGCACCGTCTGCCGGTACTTGCGAGCGACTACCCGCCTAATTAGTCGACTGCTGCTGTTTCCGCTTCCTTGAGCGACGGCTGATCACGATGACGCCCGCAATCAACAACGCGTAGATTCCGATCTTCCCGACTTTGACCGAAATATCATGACCTGAAAGCTTGCTGACCGGTGCGACCGGCGATGGCACCAAGACATTTAGAGATTGAAACAGGCTGATAAACCGTGGGTCGGAAGAGATGGGCATCGTTCCAGCAGCGATCACTTTGTACGTGACGCCATCGAAGGCGATCACGCTTTGTTGGAGGTACAGCTTTTGATGGTCCTTTGCCGCAACCGTAAACAGAGGAATGCCACGAACGGACGATTCAGCGGTGGACAGCAGTGTGCCGCCGGGCAGTTCCTTGAGCGTTCCTTCTTCAAGCCCGGCCCGTTCAAGCGGAATATTGTTCGGATTGGGTAACGCGAGGAACATCAACCGCGCGCTGTCGTCGGC
>JAQGHK010000577.1 GCA_028288875.1 Phycisphaerales bacterium
CGACAGCCACGAGGATGGCCACCAAACCCACGACAATCAGCCACGGGAGATACGGGTGACGCACCGGACGCGCGCTTCGATCTGATTCCATTGCAATCCTCCATCAGCCGACTTGGATGACGCCGCCAGTGCACCGATTCCGCTAACCCATGCACGGCCGTTCACGCCACGGGCGACAGACTACAGCAATAGGGACGACGCACGCAATTATAGAATGTACCGGGGGCTACGGACCGGGAAACCAATGGGCGGGCCGAATGCAGGCTAGATCTGCCAGAAAGAGCGGCGCGGTTTGCTGCCGTTCCCACTGCTTGCAAGGTCGGGCGAAACCCGGGTATCGTTTCCCCCAGCCCACCGCCGCTTGAAACGGGCTTGATAACCGCGGCGAGTTTAGGACATGGCCGATGAAAGAACCCGAAAGCACATTGCGCTGCTTGCCGCGCGATTGATGTACGACCGTCAGGAAACCGAATACTTTACCGCCAAACGCAAGGCGGCCCGGCAGCTGGGCATCGATTCCCGGTACCGCCCCAAAGACCTTCCCTCCAACGCCGAAATCCGCGACCAGATTCAGGCCTTTGCCAATCTGATCGAAGGCAACCAGCGACAAGACAACCTGAAAGAAATGCGCCTCGCGGCCTTCGCGATGATGCGCCGCTTCGACTCCTTTCACCCGCGCCTGATCGGCAGCGTCTGGACCGGCCACATTCGGCAGGGATCGGACATTGATCTTCACCTGTTCTGCAATCATCTCAGCGCGATCACCACCGTGCTGGACGAGCAGAATCTGCGGTACACCGTCGAACACAAACGCGTCGTGAAACACAACGAGGCCCGCACGTTCACGCATGTCCATGTGTCGGATCGGTTTGAGTTCGAACTGACGATCTATCCGACGGAGAAGATCAACTACGTGTTCAAAAGCTCCATCACCGGCCGCGCGATTGAGCGCGCGACGCTGCCGGAGTTGGAGCAGTTCCTGGCCAGCGAATATCCGGAAGTCGATCTCACGATCGACGGCCTGACTGACATCGCCGACCGATACGAACTCTTCCGCATGCTGCTGGCCCCGCTGGAATCCGTGAAGCAAAGTCCCGTGCATCACCCCGAGGGCGATGCGCTCTACCACAGCCTGCAGGTGTTCCACCTCGCCCGTGATCGCGTGCCGTACGACGAAGGGTTTCTACTGGCCGCACTGCTGCACGACGTCGGAAAAGCGATCGATCCGGCCGACCACGTCGCCGCCGGCGTGGCGGCGCTGGAGGATTCCGTCACCCCGCGCACGCTCACGCTGATCGCCGGCCACATGGAAGCCCACGCCTACAACGCCGCCGCCCTCGGCCACCGCGCCCGCCAACGCTTCCGCGAGGCCGAAAACTTCGACGACCTGATGCTTCTCGCCGAATGCGACAAGGCCGGACGGCGGCGGGGCGTGGAGGTGTGTACGATTGCTGAAGCGCTCACCTATATCCGCGATATGGCCGACGCATGGTGAATCTGGAAAGACGGGCCGCAGCAATATACGGATGAGATGCTTCGCACGAGTGACGGCCATGCGCGATCAGATGGTTAAGCGCTCTTGAGGGTTTCCACATAGCCGCCGAACTGCTGGCGGACGAGCTTCGCATAGAGCCCGCCGTGGGCGAGCAGTTCGTCGTGGTTGCCCATTTCCGCCACCCGGCCGTGGTCCATCACGACGATGCGATCGGCGTTGCGGACCGTGCTCAGGCGGTGGGCGATGATCAGGCAGGTGCGGTTTTCCATGAGCCGCTCCAGGGCTTGTTGCACCAGACTTTCGCTCTGGCTGTCGAGGGCGCTGGTGGCTTCGTCGAGGATCAGGATGCGCGGGTCTTTGAGGATGGCCCGGGCGATGCTGATGCGCTGGCGTTGGCCGCCGCTGACGTTCACGCCGCGCTCGCCGACGCGGCTGGCGTAGCCGTCGGGCAGGGCGCTGATGAAGTCGTGCGCGTTGGCGGCCTTGGCGGCTTCGATGATCTGCGCCGGGGTCGCCGTCGGACGGCCGTAGGCGATGTTCTCGCCGATCGTGCCGGTGAACAGCAGGCTGTCCTGCTGCACGATGCCGATGCCTTTACGCAAGCACTTGAGCCGGTAGTCGCGCACGTCCAAGCCATCGATGACGATTGCGCCGCTCTTCACGTCGAACAGCCGCGGCAGCAGGCTGGCGAGGGTGGTCTTGCCGCTGCCGCTCGGGCCAACCAGCGCCACGCGCTCGCCGGGGGCGACGACGAAATCAATATCGTCCAGCACCGGCCGGCTGGGCGGCGTGTTCTCGGCCAGGCCGGTGTGTTCTTCCAGGCGGGTGCGGCTTTCGTCGCTGTCGTCCTGGTAATCGAAGCCGACATGCTCAAACCGCACTTCGCCATGCGTGGGCTTGTTCTTGGGCGCGTCGGCCTTCTCGACGATCTTCGGCATGATGTCGAAGACTTCGTACACGCGCTCAATGGCGGCCACGCTGGTCTGCCAGACGACGTTGATCTCCGCGAACCGCCGCACGGGCAGGTACATGACGGCCAAGTAGCCCATGAACGTGACGACCTGCCCCGGCGTCAGCTCCGGCACGCTTTGGCCGTTGACGATCTTGTGGCTGAAGATCGCCAGATAACCGCCGTAGCCGATCACGATCGTCTGGCCGAGGTGCACCAGCGTTTCGCTGCAGGCGCTGACCAGCTGGCTGATATTGCTCTGGTAGAGGACACGGCCGTAATGCTCTTCGGTATCGGCGCGGAAGGTCTCGGCCTCGCGCCCTTCGGCGGCGTATGTCTTCACCAGCGCGATGCCGGCCATGCGTTCCTGCACGTTGCCGCTGATCTTGGCAATCTGGCTTTGCACGCGGGCGCTGGCGGTTTTCACGCGCGGGTTCAGGTTGCGGAACATGAACCAATACAGCGGCAGGATGATGAGCGTGGCCGTCGCGAGTTTGACGTTGATGGAATAGATCAGCCACAGCCCGCCGACGATGCTGGCGGTGTCCATGGCCGTGTTGATCAGGCCGCC
>JAQGHK010000622.1 GCA_028288875.1 Phycisphaerales bacterium
ACCATGTCCTGCTCGGCCGTCGGGCGCTGGTTGTTACCGTCCGGCCCCCAGGTTTCAAACGCGTCGACGATGTCGAGATAAAGTCCGTCAAACCCCTGCTTCACTGCGGCATCGACATTCTGCATCACGATCTTCTGCCACGCCGGGTCCCAGAAGTGCAGCTTGTAGTTGCCGGCCCAATCCGGGTTGAGCGGCGCGAGCCAGGAGGGCGCACCGGTATCGGGCACGCCGTCGTTGTTCGCGTCCCAGCTTTTCTGCCAATACGAGCGATAGTTTTCCGCCTCGCCGATGCTGACATACGCTAGCACGCGCTTCGGGCCGCCGGGGCTGTTCTGCAGGGCCGTGATCTGCTGCTTCGTCCACGGCACGCCGTCGTCATTGGCGGTATCGAGAATGGCCAGATCGAATTTGGATTTTCCCATCGCGTCGAGATCGACGGCCTGTAACTGGTAGGTGAAATCGTTGATCGCGTTCCATGCCGGCGCGGTGGGCTGTGTCGTTGGGGTCGTGTCGTGAGCGACGGAATCGCTGCTGGTCTTGTCGCCGCACTCGGCCAATGTATCGGTGTCGTGGAAGACGTCGTTGCCCGCGCCACCGAAGAGCGTGTCGACGCCGGCGTTGCCGTTGAGATTGTCGTTGCCGGCGTCGCCGCTGATCCAGTCCGCCCCGCCGTTCCCCCGAACCGCATCATCGCCGCCGTTGCCGACAAGGCTGTCATTGCCCGCACCGCCGGCCAGCATGTCCGCGCCGAGGCTGCCGATGAGCGTGTCATTGCCTGCACCGCCGAGCAGTGTCATCGGCCAGCGCAAGCGACCGTGCGATTCAGAGAATTCGAAGCGGTCGTCACCGTCGCTGCCATCGAATGTCAGACCGCGGACCAAGCTCGAGGGGATTCGCCGGACGACGCCGTCTTCGACAACGCGAAGCGTGTTGCCGGCCAACGAGACAGTGACCAGGTTTGACGCCACGGTGCCGACGATCGCCAGCAGGTGGTGCTTGAGCGTGACCGAACACAGTTGGCGCCGCTCCAGTGCATCCATGGACACCATGTTACCTCTGATCGGTTGACTGGCACTTACCGCGTGAGAGCACTGTTGGCCGGACGGCCGGAAAGCGTGAGAGGGACGATGGGCGGCTCGACTGGCCCGCGCGGCGAGGGGATCAGCGCCGTCGCGGCGCGGCCATCTGGGTGCGGCACGGGCTGAGTCATTCCGCCCGCCGCCGCGTCGCGCGCTGCGAGGCACATCGCGGCCGAAACTAAGCCCTGATCGAGCGGCGTACGGGAGACGTCGACCCCCCGGACGACGTCCACAAAGTTCCGCGCCAGCAGCGAGTCGCCGCCGCCGTGCGCACCGGCCGCGGCGACTTCGACACGATCGACCCGTGTGCGATGGTGATCGATGATGGTGACCATGTCGGACTGCCAATCGAAACGCAGCGTGGCATCATACCCGATGACCGTCGCCCCGCGCTGACCGGCCGATTGGCGGGGCAGGAAGTTCTGCGAGTACGCAGCGTGGACGCCGTTGTCGTACATCACGATCGCCGAGCCGGCGTCCTGGTGCAGAATGTTGCGACTGAAGGCGCACGCATGATCGGAATCGGGCGTCGGCGTCTCGTAATTCAACATGCCGCCGTCACTGCCGCGGAGGGTGAGATTGAGTGGGCTCTCGCGGCAGGTATCGGTGACGTCGCAGCGGCTGCAGCGGTGATCGGGCGGGAACGATCCGCCGTAGGCGGCGCGGGTGTGCATGGCGGCCACGCTGACCGGGCGCGCCCCAAGTTCGGCGGCGTCCATCAGGCAATTCACGTAATCCAGATCGTGCGTGGCCTTCTGCAGCCAGAGGCCGCCGGTTTTTTCATAATCGCGGTACCACTGGCCAAAGTAAACGCCGCCATAGGGAACGTTGTTGATCGCCTGAATCTGATTGACTGCGCCCAGCCGGCCGGAGCGAATGATCTCGACGGCTGTCGTCACGTGGGCCGTTCGGCGAAGTGGGAAGGACACGACGACGTTAGCGCCCCGCCCCTTGAAGGCGCTAGCCAGATCGTGCCACTGGTCCCACGAAATCGCGACCGGTTTTTCCAGGAAAAGCGGCAGGCCCGTGGCCGCCACCGCGACGGCCAGGGGCGCATGCAGGTGGCATTGCGTACCAATGAGCAGGCCATCCAGTTCGCTGGTCTCGTTTAATAACGCGTCGATCGAGTCATCAAAGCGAATCGCATCGGCATCAGGCAGTTTTGCCTCGGCGGCGCGGGCGCGGGCGGCATCGGGTTGTGGATCGACGACGCGCACCACCCGTACATCAGGATCGGCCTCGCACATCAGCTTGGCCATGTGCGTGACGCGCGCGCCCATGCCAATGACCGCTAAACGCAGGCGTCCGCTGTTGCTCTGCTTCACGTAGTTTCCTTTCGAACGCGTCCGCCACCTCGCCGGGCCAATTGAGCAAGGCCGAGCACCGCAAAACCGCAGGCCGTGGGCTCGGGCACGGTGACGGCAGCGACCTCCGCCGCCCTGTATGACGGCAATGAATCGTAGGCGTTGCCGTCCGCCCCGTCGTCCGTGACGTAGACATAACCGACATGATCCGTCGAGGCCTTGCTGAGGATTCCGGTGAGCTGCGACGCCGAGGCATCGTGAACGATCGTCGCGAACCGGCTGGCCGGCTGCGATTGCGTCCACGATCGCGGCGTATTGGCCGCGTAGTTGATTGCGTAATCTTCAAAGGTCACCAATTGGTCCGCGACATTCGAATAGCCGGACGGGACATTCGTGCCAGGGTTGCCGATCAGGACCCAATTCGCGTCTTTGGCTTTGATCGAGCTGTAGAGACTCAGATAGTAAGAAACGTCGGTAGTCGTATTGCTCATCTCATCGACGAAGATGCCATCGAACTGATAGAACGACCGGTACCGATTGATCTCATCATCCACGGCCGCCGCGGTGCGAAGCGAGCCGTCAGTATTGTGCGTGTGCACGTAAGCCACGGCCGTCCCGCCCGCGGCCCGGAACGTGGCCAACGCCGACGTATATGCCGGCTCGGCCGCGGTTCCGGGGCCGCTGTTCGGATTGAAAATGGCGGTGACGGCGACCTTCGACGCGCCCGACGTCAGCGCCGCCCAATCGGCCGCATGATCCGCCGGCTGAAAATATGCCGGGACCAGCAGCCCGGCCGCGTGGACCGGAATGGCGGCCGTGCAGACCAGCAGGGCGCTGGCTTGCCGGAATGGAGTGAACAACATGGACGTCCTTATTGGCGCAGGTCGACGGACCATTCTTCAACCGACCCGGCGTCGACGCATTAGCGGCAACGCTGCGAGCGAGAGCATTCCCAGCGTCGTCGGCTCAGGAACGGATGCCAGCGAGTACGAGATAGGGCCGAGCGTGTCGCCCGCGCCGTCGGTGGAATAGAACTCAACCGTAAACGTCGGGGTAAATACCAGCCCGCTGTATCCGCCAGTGCTGGCATCCGTCTGCGACGCCGTCCGTGGCACGGCAATTTCCTGGAAAGTCGTGCTGATGGCGTACGGCGAAGCACCATAGCTCGCACCGACGACGGTTCCACCGCTGTTAAAATTTCCCGCCGATTCGGTGAACGGGAAGTCGTTCTGAAACCCGAAGTTCGAGCCGATCGCGGCATTGCCAAAAATGTTATAGCCGGTCGCCCCGCTGTTATCGCTATCGATGGCCGTGAACACGCCGGAGCCGGATTGGGGATTGACCGCCGTGTTGTAGGTGATCAGGAAGTAGACGTTCGTTGCGTCATTGGCGATCTTCAGCGACGCGAAATCGATCGGCGTCCCAGTGTTGGCAGACACTGTTGTAGCGACGGGCACGCTGGCCCATTCAGAGGCGTCGCCGTCGGGGGTGATCGTTTTGTAGAAGCCGGCTTGGGCCGAGGTGGACAACAGCCCGGCGGCGGCAGCCGCCAACAGCGCAAAAGTGCATTTGCTCATCAGATTCTCTCCCTCAAAAAGTTAAGACATGGAGGATTCAGCAGACGGGTTGGTTGGATTGGATTCGCCGGCAACCGGCGAGGCGGTGTGTACGACGAGGTGCGGCTGAAGGCAGATTTGGCGCAACGGCAGCGGCTTGCCAGGGACAACTGTTGGCTGCGCCTCGGCCTCCAACGCCTGGCGGGCAACCGTTCGGCCCATCTCTTCAAAAGGCAGTTCGACCGAACTCAGCGGCAATTCAGCCTGATCGGCAATCGTGTTATCGATGCTCACCAGCAGAACGTCCTCCGGTACACGCAGGCCGCGCTCGCGAAGGAAGGCCATCGCGCCCATGGCTTTGGAATCGGTTACGCCGACGATGCCATCGAACTCGACGTGTTCATCGCACAGACCGCGCACCATGGCGCGGCCGGCTTCGGAATCGATGCTGTGAAGGCCTTGGCGGTGCAGCGCATCGTTCAGCGTAAGCCCGGCCGCTTTCAGGGCGGCGGCGTATCCGCGGTAGCGAGCCGCAAAGCCCCAGTAATGCTCGACCGGCCCGTTCAGCAGCGCGATGTTGCGCCGGCCCTGATCGATCAGGTACTGCGTGGCGAGATAGCCGGCGCGCTCCTGATTGATGTAAACGCAGTTGCTGGTATCGACCGGTTCGTTCACGACCCATGTCGTGCAGCCGCTGTCCTGCAGATATTTGACGAGATCGGTATTGAACGACGGCTCGATGACGAGCGCCACCTTCGGGCGCGTCTGATCGATCGCGCGGCGGGTCGCTTCATCCGGATTTGATGCCGTTTGGCGAACGCTAATGCCCGGATGCGTCGGCCCGAGCACTTCTTCAATGCCCGCCATGATCTGCAGCAGCACCTGCCGGCCGCTGCCGCTCATGCGGTAGGTGCCTTCGTAGATAAACAGCGGAATGGTCGCGGGGCGCTCGCCGGTGGTGCGATTGCGGAT
>JAQGHK010000625.1 GCA_028288875.1 Phycisphaerales bacterium
CATAGCGGCAATTTCCAGAATGCAAAAGGCAATGCAAATGGCAAAGGGCGGCCGATGTTGGCCGCCCCGTGCGGGTCGATCGATTTTGACGTTTTTCGGCGTCGAATGCTTACTTGGCCATCATGTCCGACGTCGTGTCGCTCATGGGCTTGTAGCTGAACTTCTGCCCGCCCACGCTGGCGTCGGCCATCAGGCCGCCCTTGCTGTCGGCGAAGACGGCTACGCCATTGGAATACTTGGCGGCGGCGGCGACGCCTTCCTTCATGGCAACGGCGGTGGCGTCAGCCGTGAAGGCATAGTTGCCCGACTTAAAGTTCGCCAAGGCGGTGCTGTTCTGGAAGACGATGACTTCGGTGAGCGTCTGGGCGCCGGCGATGGCGCCGACGCTGACCTTGGAAATATCGCTGAAGCCGACGGCCTTGCCGCCTTCATACAGAATGCCCCGGCCATAGCTGCCGCCGACGATCAGGCCGCCCTTGCCGACGCTAGGGAACACCGCATAGCCGGCCGACGACGCGACGAAGTCCTTCAGCGATGAATCGGTGCGGTACAGGTGGTTGAGCGTGGCGTTGGCGTCGTCATTCAGGCTCATCTTCTCGTCTTGAGTCTTAGGCGCCGTCTGACAACCAACGGCGAGAGCGATCAAAGCAACGGCGGGAACGAATTTCGTGAACATACGCATCAGAATGCCTCCTTCGGCGAGTTAAGTTAATGGATTGATAGCGCTGGCTTTTTGAGGTTGATGTGAGTTCAGCATTAAAACGACATCATTTACCTTGCTGCTTATTGCTTTGGTCTTTCCATCGCGTTTTACGGTTCTATACTTCACCCGTGCAGTGTGATTTAACCGGTCAACTGGCGGCAACGCCCCCGCGGCGGACATGGTTTTTCATGCACGCCCTCGGCCGAGCGGCGCTCCCAGCACAGTTAGAAGTGAACGGCGACACCTATCGCGCGGCCCAGTTCATCAAGCATGATTTCTTCGCCGCGACGGGGTTCTACGAGCATGTCATCACGAAGCAGCTCGTCGTCGCGAAGCTCTCTCGCACGGAATCGTTCTTCGGCCTACCGCTGCGTTGGCTGGGCCAAATGATCTGTGATCGCGAAGTGCATTTTTACAATCAGCTGGCCGACCTGCCGAGCGTGCCGTCCGTCATCGGGCGCGTGGGGAAGACGGGATTCGTCCACGCCTTCGTTCCCGGGCGGCCGTTGGAAAAAGGAATGCCGGTCCCGGACGGATTCTTTGACGAAATGCTGGCCGTGATCGACACGCTGGCCGCACGCGGCATTGCGATTGTCGATACCAACAAGCCCGAAAATATTCTCCTCGGCGAAGACGGCCATCCGCATCTGGTCGATTTCCAGATCAGCTATGACACCCGCTCCCTATGGAATCTCTGGCCGGCCGGCGTGCTGCTGCGAATGTTCCAGCGGACGGATAAATATCACGTGCTGAAACACAAATCCCGCCTGCGCCCGGACCTGACCACGCCGGAAGAATTGGCGATCGTCACCCGCCGTCCGTGGCCCATCCGGTTGCATCGGCGGCTCTCGCGCCCATACTCCCTTCTCCGCCGGCGACTGTTCAAACACCTGCGTGCGACAGGCCGGCTGATGCCTGAAGGATCGAAATAGGGGCTGCCCGCGTTGAGCCGGCGGTACAAAGGGAAAATATGAACGTTCTTGTTGCTGGCGGCGCGGGGTATATCGGGTCTCACACAGTGAAGTCGCTGAAGGCCGCCGGCCATTCGCCGGTCATTTACGACAATGTCGGCCGCGGTCACAAGGAAGTCATCGACATCCTGAAGGTGCCTGCCGTCATCGGCGAACTGGACGACCGGGCCGTGCTCGGTAAGGCGCTCCAGGACAACAAGATTGATGTCGTCATCAACTTCGCCGCATACGCCTACGTCGGCGAGAGTGTGCATCAGCCGCTGATGTACTATCACAACAACGTCGGCAACGTGATCGTAATGCTGGAAACGATGCTGGAAGCCGGCGTGAAAAAGCTGGTGTTCAGCAGCACCTGCGCCACCTACGGCGATCCTGACGTCATTCCGATTACCGAAAACGAGAGCAAAAAGCCCGTCAGCCCCTACGGCCGCAGCAAATGGATGACCGAGCAGGTGCTTCAAGACCTGGCCGACGCGGACAAGAGCTTTAAATTCGCCGCCCTGCGTTACTTCAATGCCAGCGGCTGCGCGATGGACGGCGCCATCGGCGAAGATCACGACCCCGAAACGCACCTGATCCCTGTCATCCTGCAAACCCTGCTCGGCATTCGCGATAAGATCACCGTCTTCGGCACCGATTACCCTACGGCCGACGGCACGAACGTGCGCGACTACATCCACGTGGAAGACTTGGCCGACGCGCACATCAAGGCGATGTCAGCCCTCGACACGCACCAGGTGATCCAGTGCAACCTCGGCACCGGCCGGGGTTTCAGCGTCAAAGAAATTATCGCGACTGTGGAACGAGTGACCGGCAAGACCGTACCGGTGGAGTATGGCCCCCGCCGCGCCGGCGATGCGATCGCGCTCTACGCCGATCCGCGTAAGGCCAAAGAGCTGCTCGGCTGGGAAGCGCAACACAAGGAGCCGGAAGCGATCATTCGCTCAGCGTGGAATTGGATTCAGAAGCACCCGCGCGGCTACGCGACGACGTAAGCAGCAAAGCGAAGCACTGCATTTTTATGCCGTGTTTTCGCTGCGAAAAGCAAACGAAAAAGCCCGGGGCGTTCCCGACGATCGCCCCGGGCTACCAATGTTTTCGTTACTGATGTTCGTATCGTCGATTGAACGCGAAACCCTTAATGAGGGTTTCCATTATGAAGAGTTTTTAATTGAACGGAATCGCTAAGGCTGGCAAAAATACGGTGGTCCTGATTCCTGGGGATGGCATTGGTCCGGAAGTCACCGCGGCCGCGCGGCGCGTGCTGGACGCGGCGGGTTTCGATGCCACTTGGGTTGTTGTCCCAGCCGGTGCAACCGCGTTGGAACAAGGGCACGACAACGTGTTGCCAGCCATCACACTCGACGCCATTCGCGAACACAAGATCGCGCTCAAAGGCCCAGTTACCACGCCTGTTGGCAAGGGCTTCAAGAGCGTCAACGTTCAACTCCGACAGAAGCTCGGCCTGTACGCCGCGGTGCGCCCGGTTCGCAGCCTGGCCGGCGTGAAGACGCGGTACGAAGACGTCGACATGGTCATCGTCCGCGAGAACACCGAAGGCCTGTACAGCGGCATCGAAAACGAAATCACGCCCGGCGTCGTCACCAGCATGAAGGTCGCCACCGAGGCCGGCTGCACACGCATCGCCAAGTACGCTTTCGCCTACGCCATGGAACGCCACCGCCGCAAGGTAACCGTTTTCCATAAGGCGAATATCATGAAACTGACCGACGGCATGTTCCTCGATTGCGCCCGCAGAGTGCATGCCGAAGAGTTTCCGTCGGTGACGTACGAAGAGGTCATCATCGACGCCGGCTGTATGAAGCTGGTGCAGGACCCGACGCAGATGGACGTGCTGCTGATGGAGAATCTGTACGGCGATCTGGTCAGCGACTTGTGCGCCGGCTTGGTCGGCGGGCTGGGCGTCGTGCCGGGCAGCAATATTGCGAAAGACTATGCCGTCTTTGAGGCTGTCCACGGCAGCGCGCCCGACCTTGCCGGCCGCGGTGTGGCGAACCCGCTGGCGGTCATCATGAGCGCCGTGATGATGCTCAATCACCTGCACCAGTACGACGTGGCCGAGAA